>JBGQJK010000004.1:0-63686 GCA_041499035.1 Patescibacteria group bacterium | reverse complement strand
TCCTTCGACGGGCTCAGGATAAATTATCGTCAAAGATTGTTGGTCAAATAGAAAAAGGACTTTTTGTTTTGGTGGGATTTAAAAAGGGGGATACGGAAAAAGATGTTGAGTCGGTTGCCGAAAAACTTTCAAAACTCAGGGTTATGTCAGACTCGGCCGATAAAATGAATTTATCCGTTAACGATGTTGAAGGGAGTATTTTGGTTGTTTCCCAATTCACTCTTTACGCGGATACCAGCGGAGGAAACAGACCATCTTTTATTAATGCGGAGGATCCGCCTAAGGCAAAAAAACTCTACGAACTTCTGATATCAAGACTGAAAGAAAAGAAGATCGAAGTTCAAACTGGTAGTTTTGGCGATTACATGACTATCGATGCGGAACTCGATGGGCCTGTGACAATAATATATGGCGATTAAATTTGAGAAACTTGCAGGGGTTTTGGGCGAAGCCGTTGTTGTAACTGCTGCGATCGTTGTGATCCTATCGGTATTTTTGGCCGGTTATACAAAAGGTTATACTTTCGGGAAAAGTGACCAAATAGCGGTTGACCAAAAATCTTTGTCGCAAATTGTTTCGGCAACAACTCGTCCTGCAGCCTCTTCAGTGCCGTCTGCAACTTCTCCTCCAATTGTCAAAACAGTTTTTGTTTATGTTACCCCGAAGCCCGCGGCCAGCTGGGGAGGACCTCAGCTCTGGGAGGCAATAAATAAAAGACGTGTAGAGCTTGGGGTAAACCCACTTCAGGTTAAGGAAGAGATGTGTACAATCGCTTCACTCCGTTTAAATGAAATTCTAACTTTGGGCCACCTTGATGGTCATGAGGGTTTCAGTAAGTTGCCGGCCGATAGGCCCGATATAAAGCCGACTTTTGATAAATATAATTTAGCAGAGTTTCTGGTAAGCGGCGCAACATCTGCCCAAAACGCCGTGGACCTTTGGGAGAACACGCTGGGACATAAGGAACTACTTTCCGGAGGCCAATATGTTTGGGGTTGCACCTACGCCCAGAGTGGCTTTGGTGTGGCAATAGCCGCATATTAAACCAACTTATTCTTTTTTAGAAACTCTCCCAGCTTTTTCTTTGAAGTAAACCGGCGGCCGATGGATACGAATAAACGATTCATATCGGGCCAGTATTTTTTAGGGAGGACTCTTATAAGTTCTAACTCCGTCTTTTCGGGAGTTTTGGTGTGAACCCAGCCGAGAAGATTACTAATTCTATGAACATGAGTATCCACTGCGATCGCAGGAATACCGAAAGCTCTATTAAGAACTAAGTTTGCGGTCTTTCTGCCCACACCCGGGAGAGTGATCAATTCTTCTCGGGTTTGCGGAACAATTCCATTAAACTCTTTCAATAATTTTTCGGCAAGATTGTATAAATGTTTAGCTTTAGTTTTATAAAATCCAACGGGGTATATCAAATTACTAATTTCTAATTGATCTAATTGACCTAAACTTTTTAAGTCTGGGGCCACCTTAAACAATCTGTCTGAAGCCGCATGAGTTACTTCGTCTTTGGTACGAGCAGAGAGGAGAGTAGAAACGAGAGTTCTATATGGATCATTACCGAAAACTTCCAGAGGAACCAATACATAGTGTTTCTCAAACACTTTGAAGACTTTGTCAAAATTCATATTGAGGATACACAAAAGGGGCCGGTTGTACCGGTGCCCTTTTGTTTAAAATGTCTAAGATTAAAGGTTATTTGCCTCCGATCTTGAACATGGTTGTGCCGCAGACTTCACAAACAGCTTTTGTAGCTTTCTTACCATTCTTCATGGTAACTTCTTGTGCGTCTTTTCCTTCTCTCTTGGCTCGACACTTTACACAGTACATCATAATTTCTCACCTCCAGTCCTTAGGACAGAACAAATTTGCTCCAGGCTAAGTATACTACCAGTTCGGCAAGAATGATGAAGCTGACCAGGATCAGACTCTTAACTATGTCCTTCTTAATTCTAAGCATAGAATCTTCTTTTGCCTGAATCTCGGCTCTTTTTGAGGCTGAGAGCTTCACGGGAGTGTCCGTCTCCACCAAATCCGATTCCCTCTTGACATGAGGCTCAGAAGGAGCCCAGGAATACAAAAAGTTGTAATGTGGATTCTCTTTATTTTTACGGGTACGAGTAACTGCCACGGCATTAATTTACATCTTTTGTACGATTAATACAAATATTTTTGGGAATGGTCTTGACACACAACCAGCTAGATGTAAAAATGGTTGAGCTCAATAGTTGTTCAAATACATTTGAGCCTGCCAAAAACCCTAACATCTTATGCAGGTTTTTTTTATTTTATCGGTTTTTGGTATTTGGCTTGTCGGCCTGAGTGTTGTTCTATATAGGATATTTGCTCTTTTTAATAAACTTACAAAAGGTGTTGAGGTTACCGATCTAAAAAAAGTTTTAGAAAAAGTCCTGGCGCAGGGAGTTAAGAACGAGAAGGAAGTTAATGACTTGCTTAAAAGAGTGAACGCACAGGAAGAAGACGGGAAACTTCATATTCAAAGGGTAGGGCTTATCAGGTTTAATCCTTTTAAGGAGCTCGGCGGAGATCATAGTTTTTCCTTGGCGGTCCTTGACCGTGAAGAAAACGGTGTCGTAATCACGAGTCTTCATACAAGGGACAGAACGAGGGTTTATATGAAAGCTATTAAAAAAGGTAAAGGCGATATTGAACTTTCCGAGGAGGAAAAGAAAGCCTTAGCAAAAGCAAAATAATAACATGCTCAAATTTGTTCCAAATTTTAAAAGTTTAAGTTCAAATAAGATTACACTTGTAGCAAGTTTCGTAGGTTTGTTTTTGATATCTGTAGGAGTATCGTTTTTGGTTTTTTCGTTAATATCCCCTAAAAGTGCCAGTACTTTAGTCAAAACAATCGCGCAAAAAGCCAGAGTCGATTTAAGTGCGCCGAAAGTTGCAGAATGCCCAATTAGCGGGATGAAATATACGCAAGCCGAAGCAGATATTTGGAACAAACGCCGTCCGGTAACCGCGATGATCGAGAATAACATTGAAGCCCGCCCCGAGTCGGGACTTTCCCGCGCCGATGTGGTTTACGAGGCAGTAGCTGAGGGAGGAATAACCAGATTTATGTCCGTATTTTACTGCGGTGTTGTTGCCGAGAATGTAAAGGTGGCTCCAATCCGAAGTGCGAGGGTTTATTTTGTAAATGAGGCGGCCGGGTACGGAACAGATCCTATATATCTGCACCAGGGCGGTGCCAATGATTTTTGTTCAAATTGTCCCGGGGGAGTCAAGCCCAGGGGGGACATAGATAGAACCGTTGATGCGTATACACTTCTGGATAAACTTGGCTGGAGGAACGGCGCGCAAGGGAATGACATGGACGGGGGATTTAACATCGGCTACCCGATTGTTGTAAGGGATCAATACAGGCTAAGTAGCACCCCAGCCGCATGGGAGCATTCTGTTGTAGCCGACATCGACGAAGTTTATAAGGAAGCCACAAAGCGGGGTTTTGAGTATAAGGATAGTAGTGGAGTTGCCTGGACACAAGGATTTAAGAAATGGGCCTTTCAGGACGGCAGGTCAAACAGTAGCCCAGCTGCGAGTGATATAAAAGTTCCCTTCTGGAATAACCAGCCGGATTATGATGTCGAATGGAAATATGATTCCAATGCGAATTCATACCTTAGGTTTAACGGTGGAGCCGCGCATGTTGACTGGGAATTTGACAAACCGCAGCTTGCAGCGAAGAATGTGGTTATAAAATTTGCGCAAGAAAAAGGCCCGTTAGACACTGAGAAGCATATGTTTTATCAGGTCCTCGGGACCGGTAAAGCGTTGGTATTTCAAAATGGCGAAGTTATTCAAGGGACTTGGTCAAAGGTGTCCGCACTTGACAGGGACGTTTTTTATGATACAAATGGGAAAGAGATACAAATGGTTCGTGGTCAAACTTGGATCGAGATAGTTCCTGCCGGAAATACAATTAGTTACTGACAAATATTTCCCTGCCCCAAAAAATTAGATGGCATCACTCGGTGATATTATTACTTCTAAAGTTAGGATAAAAATTTTGGAGCTTTTTTTCTCCAATCTAAAAGAAATTTACCATGTCCGCGGAATTGTGAGGGAGACCGTTGAGGAGATTAATGCGGTCAGACGTGAGCTTACAAAACTTGAACATGACGGCCTTCTTAGGAAAGAACCCCGTGGAAACAGAGTTTACTACTCTGTCAGGCCGGAACACCCTTTTTACGGGGATTTAATTTCGATGGTAGCTAAGACCCGCGGGCTCGGGAAACAACTTATCGAAAATAAGAACAAGATCGGCAAGGTTTCTTTCATTATGTTCTCCGGTAAGTTCGTCCGCATGAAGGACCGGAAGCGTGAGGATGATGTTGATATCTTAATAGTGGGGGAGGTAGTTCTTCCCGAACTCGCATCTATTATACGTGTTGAAGAAAGCAAACGTGCCCGCGAAATTAATTATACGGTGATGAGCCGCGATGAATTTGACTTTAGAAAGAAGAGACGCGATCCGTTCCTGCTAGGGATTTTGTCCGGTAGCCGTGCTATGATTATTGGCGATGAGGAAGATCTGGTTAATTAGCTTCATATTTCTAGTAACTGCGGCTGCAACATTTATTTCTCTCCCCTATGGTCTTAATTTTAAAATAGCCAAGTTTTCGGTTAATAAAAAGTTTGATCTAAAGCTGGGCTTGGATTTGGCTGGGGGCAGCCAGCTTGTATTCGAGGCGGACATGAGCAAGATTCCGGCCGATAAACGCTCCACTGCGCTCGATGGAGTGCGCAACGTGATTGAACGTAGGGTAAACCTGTTCGGGGTTTCCGAGCCAACTGTCCAAACATCTCAGTTCCAAAATAAAGACAGGATAATAGTTGATCTCCCTGGAGTAAGCGACACTCAGCAGGCGGTTTCTCTCATCGGCCAAACTGCCCAGCTGCAGTTTATGGAAGTAAAGGCGATTCCGGCAACCAAAACCGCTTCCGCCTCTTCAACTTTAGTTCCAACGAGTTTAACAGGAGCTGATTTACAATCCGCCTCTGTCGTGTTTGATAATCAAACCGGAAAACCGACAATTTCCTTGCAGTTTACAAAGGACGGCGGAACAAAGTTTGCAGAAATTACCGGCAGAAGTGTGGGTAAGCCGTTGCCCATTGTTTTGGATAATCAGCTGCTTTCGGCGCCAACCGTCCAGCAACAAATTACAGGAGGATCGGCTCAAATTACGGGGACTTTTACTGTGGATGACGCCAAACAGCTTGCGATTCAGCTTAATGCCGGCGCTCTTCCGGTTCCTGTTAATTTAATTCAACAAACCTCAGTGGGGGCTTCTCTTGGGGCTCTTTCCATAAAGCAAAGCGTATTGGCCGGGATTGTCGGCGCTGTCATGGTTCTACTCTTTATGATTGCAAATTACGGTTGGCTGGGTGTTATAGCCGATGTAGGCCTTTTTATTTTTGCCGTTATTACAATCGCGCTTTACAAATTAATTCCGATAACACTAACCTTGCCCGGAATTGCAGGCTTTATGCTTTCTGTTGGAATGGCTCTCGACGGCAATATTTTAATTTTTGAAAGGTTTAAGGAAGAACGGTTGGTCCGCGAATATCACCAGGCTCTTGAGGTTTCCTTTGGACGCGCATGGAACTCAATCCGCGATGCCTACGCCGCAACTCTTATTACCTGCTTTGTTTTGGCGAATCCGCTAGATTGGACATTTCTTAATTCTTCCGGCCCAATACGTGGTTTTGCAATTACCCTAGCCCTCGGAATTTTTATTAGTCTTTTCACCGGAATTTTTGTCTCAAGAAATCTCCTCAGAGTTTTTGTAAAAGAAAGGAAGGTTTGACATGAAATTTATATGATAAATTGGATGAAATACCGCTGGCTTTATTTATTGATATCGGGGACGATAATTCTATCTGGGCTTTTCAGTCTTCTAAAATGGGGGCTCCAAATTAGTGTGGAATTTAAGGGGGGTACTTTGGTTGAGTATAAATTGGAAAGGGATATAGGGCCAAATAAGATTACGACTAGTGTAAAGCAAGTCGGGGTTGAGGTTACGTCGGTGCAAAAAACCCAAAGCGGGTCTTACATCTTAAAACTCGGACAGGTGGATCCGACAAAACGCGCAAACATTCAATCAAGCTTGGAAAAATCTGCCGGTAAAGTTACTGAGCTTAGATTTGAAACAATAGGGCCTACTGTTGGGCCTGAACTTGTCCGTAAGACGTTATATGGACTTCTTCTGGCTGCGGGCGGGATTCTGCTTTGGGTGGCCATCCAGTTTAAGAGTTTTAAATTCGGACTTTCTGCGGTATTGGCCATGCTGCATGACAGTTTGGTGGTGGTTGGGATGTATTCTATCTTCGGCCATTTCTTTGGTGCGGAGGTAGACCTTTTGTTTGTTACGGCGCTTCTGACCATTCTTTCTTTTTCTGTCCATGACACGATCATTGTTTACGACAGGATACGCGAGTCGAAAAAGGGAATTGGTGCCGATTTATATGATTTGGCCAACAAAGCAACCAGCGAAACTATGGTTCGTTCACTTAATAATACTTTTGTCCTGGTTTTTATGATGGTAGCACTACTGCTTTTAGGCGGACCTACAATTAAATGGTTTGTGGCAACTCTTCTCGTCGGATCCATCTCCGGCGCGTATTCGTCCCCATTCGTCGCGGTTTCTATTTTAGTTACCTGGGATGAGCTTCAGAAAAAATTTAAAAAGAGTTAGCTCATATGTATTTTTAGGGTCTTGCCTAATATTTATCGGGTTAGTAGTTCTTTCTTGTAAAAATCCGGTTGTTGTAAAAGCTCCCTCAACGAGTTCGTCCCCATCTTTCCTACCGACAAGCAGTACCTACGCCAAAGTTACCCGAGTTATAGACGGGGACACTATTGTTATTGATACAGGAGCTCACGTTAGGTATATCGGCATGAACACCCCCGAAGTGGAAACTAATGAGTGTTTTAACTCTGAAGCGACTAAGGTTAACAAAGATCTGGTTTTAGGAAAAGTTGTTCGGTTAGAAAAAGATGTAAGCGAAGCCGATAAGTACGGCCGTCTTCTTCGCTATGTTTATGTGGGTGACATTTTCGTTGACGATTATTTAGTTAAAAAGGGATATGCAAAGATTATGATCGTTCAACCGGATATAAAACATGAAGATGAATTTTTGCAATCGGAAAAGTTTGCAAAAGAAAGTAAATTAGGACTTTGGGGAAAGTGTCGGCAGTCTCTTTAGTAATTTCTCCTTTTTGTTTTCCACTTTCTTTTCCACAACTTCTTCAAAAAGTTTCTCCAAAATTTCGCCGACTTTTGGTCCGGGTTTCAGTTTCAACTCTTTCATCACATCATTTCCGTCAATTTTTAAGTCTCGGACGGAGAAAGGTTGTTTTTGAACTTCAATCAAACGTTTCTTAAACTCTTCAAGACGCCAACTTGTTTCTCTTGCTCCACCACCAAGCCTGTCTGCTACACGTAAAGCTAACATATCTTCCATATTTTCCAAACCGACGTTTCTTAATATTCTTCTTATCGCAGAATCTGTTTGATGCTCGTCAACTGTAAATTGATGCCAGCGGACAAGGGTTACAAACTTATCTTTTTCTTTTTTAGAAAACCTTAATCTGTCGGCAATATTTTCGGCGATTCGCGTGGAAACCATTTCATGATTATAAAAAGTAATAACGCCGGTTTTTAACTTTCTGTAAGTTTGGGGTTTGCCTATATCATGGATTAATGTAGCAAACCTCGTAACCACGTCTTCGCTTTTGCAAAACTTCAAAGACATCAAAAGATGTGTTCCAACATCGTAAATATGATGTCTGCCGGGGGATTTTTGTTCCACCCCAAAACACTTTTCCATTTCCGGCAAAATCTCGGCCATGAGTCCCGAATTTCGCAATATTAGTATGCCTTCGTAAGGATTTGGGGAAGAAAGCAGTTTGAAAAGTTCATCCTTAACTCTTTCCTTGGCAATTTTATTGATAAGTGCAGCGTTTTTCTTGATTGCTTCAAAAGTTTTTTCTTCAATTGTAAAGCCAAGCTCGCCGGCAATACGCACTGCCCGCATCATTCTTAAAGCATCTTCGCCGAATCTTTCATTTGGATCTCCAACCGCGCGGATTAATTTGTTTTTAATATCACCTTCTCCTTTAAAGTAGTCGACAACTTTTAAGTTTTTATCGAACGCGAGTGCGTTTATTGTAAAGTCACGTCTGGAAACGTCATCCTTTAGTGTTTTCCCCCATTCGATTTTATCGGGGTGCCGTGCGTCGGAATAACCTTGTTCGGTTCTATATGTTGTGATTTCAAACGGCTTGTCAAATCCTTCGGCGCTGACTCCTACCGTACCGAATTGATTGTCATAAAAACCTTCAGGTATTATTTTTAAAATTTGTTCTGGAGTAGCATTAGTTGTAAAATCCCAATCATTAACTTGCCTGCCCATTAAAACATCGCGTACACCTCCCCCGACAATATAAACTTCGTATCCGGCTCCATCGAATTTTTCTAGAATATCTTGAACTAATTTTGGGAGCTCGACTTTCATTTCATTTTCATTATACTTTAGAAGTTATGTCGAACCAAGCAAGAAGATGGGAAATTCTAAATAAGAATTCTGCAAAGAATCCGGAACAGATTGTGGATATACTTCTAAAAAATCGGGGAATTAGAAATAAGAAAGAATTTTTTGAACCGATTGACCCGGCGAAAATTACTCTTAAGTCATTGGGAGTAAAGCAAGCAGACATTAAAAAAGCGGTTGAGAGAATTAAAAAGGCCAAGAAGAATAAAGAGAACGTAATTATTTATGGCGACTACGACGCAGATGGCATAACCGCAACAGCTATAATGTGGGAAGCGCTTCATTCACTCGGTCTCGACGTCCTGCCTTATATTCCCGACAGGTTTATTGACGGATATGGAATTAAAGCCGATGTTATTAGTCAATTAAAGTCAAAAGACAAAAATTTGGGTTTGATAATAACGGTGGATAATGGAATTGTAGGATACGAAGGTGTCGAGGCGGCTAATAAGTTAGGAATTGATGTAATTGTTATTGATCATCACACA
The DNA here is from genome assembly GCA_041499035.1 of Patescibacteria group bacterium. Classification (GTDB taxonomy): domain Bacteria; phylum Patescibacteriota; class Microgenomatia; order UBA8517; family UBA8517; genus DATFUL01. The sequence goes on along the minus strand of JBGQJK010000004.1, from coordinate 54,603 downwards.
AAGGGAACAAAAACTCTCAAAGCATATAGTGTAATTCATAGTACTGAGACTTCGGGATCTGGACTTGGTTGGTTTTTTGCAAAAGAACTTGGAATAAAAAACGGAATGGAGCTGGCTGCCATTGGAACTATTGCCGATCAACTTCCGCTGATTGGGGTAAACAGATCAATTGTTAAACACGGTTTAGAAGAGTTAAACCGGACCAAAAGGCCCGGACTTTTGGCGCTTTTTAAGGAGACTGGGCTAGTGAAAGATTTCGGACCGGCAGTTTCCGTTGGCACATACGAAGTCGGCTACATTATTGCTCCAAGAATTAATGCTATGGGTCGGCTTAAACACGGCTTGGAATCTCTGCGTCTTTTGTGCACGAAAGATAGAACTAAAGCCTTTGATATTGCCAAGAATATCGGAAGTACAAACTCTGAACGGCAGAAAATTGTCGAAGAGCTGGTTGTTCTGGCAAGGAAGAACGTAACCAATCAAAAAGTAATTGTTATTTCCGGCGAAAGCTACCACGAAGGGGTAATTGGCCTAGCTGCGGGGAGGCTGGTAGAGGAATTTTACCGCCCCGCTATAGTGCTTTCTACAAAGGGGGATATCAGTAAAGCTTCCGCGCGTTCAATTTCGGGATTTAATATTATTGAGGCGATTAGAGCGGTAAGTCTTCATATTGAAGGAGGGGGTCACCCTATGGCGGCGGGATTTTCCATTGAAACAAATAAAATCGGTAAATTTACCAAAGAGATTAATAAAATTGCAAATAAACTTTTATCAAAGGAACTTCTGGAAAAGAAACTGAAAATAGATTTGGGAATCAGTTTCGATCAGCTAAATTACGACCTCTACCATAAATTGGAAGATTTTGATCCAACAGGTTTAGGGAATCCAACTCCAACTTTTGTCAGCAGAAAGGTTGAAGTAGTCGAAGCAAAGCCGGTGGGAAGGGAAGCAAGACACCTTAAGCTGAAGTTAAGGCAGGATGGACAAGTTTTTGACTCAATTTACTTTGGCGGGGGAGAAATGTACTCAACCCTAACCCCCGAGGCAAAAATAGACGTTGTCTACTGCCTCGAGGATAATTCGTGGAACGGTTATAAAAATCTCCAGCTAAAAGTTAAAGATCTCAAATTACATTAGCCGTGAGTTAGTTCATCAAAAAATGCGCGTTCTGCAGGCATATTTCCTCGAGCTAAGGCGCTTATAACTTGGTCCATAGCTAATTTTGCATGATCTACCCTTTTGCCTGCGCTTCCCGTTGATTGATAGACTGATACGGGGGCGGGGCGATCTACACAACTAGGCGCCACTAAATAAGGGTTTGTAACTGAACTTTCAACTGCCATCTAAATCACCTCCTTTTTTATAATTACTCTTCATATGTATTTGGTACATTAAAAAACCTCTTTATTTCTAAAGAGGTTAACGTTTGAAAATTGGTTTAGACCTAAACGCTAACCCCCTTAGCTAAGGAGGTTAATGCGAATAAACTTGGCCCAAATCGAAATTTTCAACACAATGTGAATATTACACAGGATTTTTAGCCTCGTGTCAAGCATTAAATATGAAGGTAGATTTAGTTTACGATGTGCATTAAAATAGGTGTCATGGAACGGACGCTGATTTGCGAGACACCTAAAAAGGTTGGAGAAAAACTCAAACTTGAGGGTTGGGTCAACTCTATCCGTGACCATGGCAAAATAACATTTCTTGATCTTCGGGATAGAAGTGGAATTGTACAGTGTGTAGGCAAGGACCTTCCAAAAGTTACTCCCGAATCGGTTATTGAGGTCATAGGAACTATTACTGCGCGCCCCGAAAAACTTGTTAACCCGAACCTAAAAACCGGAAACGTTGAAGTCCAGATTGAAAAGTTGGAAGTAATAAGTAAAGCCGCCGAACTACCTTTCGATATCGGGACGGAAGACCTGAACCTCGAACTCCCTACCTTGCTGGATTATCGCAGTTTAACTTTGCGTCATCCAAAAATTAAAGCGATCTTTAAAGTTCAGGAAGTAGTAATTGACGCATTTAGACGCGCTCTTCAGGATAAAGGTTTTCTTGAATTTCAGGCGCCATCAATTATTTCTTCGGCCCCGGAAGGTGGAGCTGATATTTTCGAAGTGGACTACTTTGGCCACAAAGCATATTTGGCTCAGAGTCCCCAACTTTATAAATCTCTCCTGGTGAGTATTTTTGAGCGGGTTTTTAGTGTTAATAAGGTCTTTAGGGCAGAACCCAGTGTAACTACAAGGCATTTAACTGAAGTTGTGTGTTTGGATGCAGAGTTTGGTTTTATTGAAAACTACATGGATGTAAAAGAAATGGCGGAATATACGATAAAATTTATACTTGATGAAGTAGCGGAAAAATGCGAAAAGCAGCTTGCTATGTGGAACGCGACAATTCCTAAGGTTTCAAAAGATATTCCAATTATAAAGTTAAGAGAAGCTCAGGAAATTATCTATAAAAGGACAGGCCGGGATTGCCGGAAAGAAAAAGATCTGGCGCCTGAGGACGAACGCGAAATTTGTAAATGGTCACTTGAGGAAAAAGGGAGCGATCTTGTTTTCGTTAGTCACTATCCGACAAAAGCCAGGCCGTTTTATACCTATCCCGACCCGGAAAACCCGGAATTTAACCAGGGTTTTGATTTAATTGGCAGGGGAACAGAGTGGATGACGGGTGGACGGAGAATTCACGATTATCAGACACTACTGGAACATGTAAAAGAATGGGGAATAACTCCAAAAAATATTGAACTTTATTTGCAAGCGTTTAAATATGGAATGCCACCTCTCGGCGGGTTTTCGTTTGGGGCAGAGCGTATAACAATGTATATTTTGGGTCTTAAGAATGTGCGTGAAGCATCTATGTTTCCAAGGGATATGGAACGGGTTGATTTTAGATTCTCTCAATCGGAGGACAAGTCTTCAAAATGAATTTTTTCGGTAACAAGAATAATTTTCAGTTCTTAGTAATGTTGGCTTTTATTTTTGTGGTGTCTTCCGCACTTGTAATTTCCGGGCAAGCCATTGTTCCTCAACCATTCAATAGTCCTACCGTTCAACCGTCAAAATTTTTTCCTCCTCTTCCGGTTCTTGCGGCTGAGTCTTCGTTCCCGACTCTATCGGCTCAAGGGGTGCTGGCAGTTGATCTAAATAGCGGAGTTTCCCTATATGAAAAGAATGCAGATGCCCCCCTTCTTCCCGCTTCGACTACAAAAATAGTTACGGCTCTAGTGGCACTGGACACTTACCAGCTCGATCAGGTTTTATTGGTGGGTAAAGGTGTATCGGTCGACGGCCAGAAAATGGGACTTTATCAGGGCGAACAAATGACATTCGAAAACTTGCTTTACGGACTTCTGGTTTATTCGGCTAATGATGCCGCGGAGACGTTGGCCCAGAATTACCCGGGCGGATATGACGCTTTTATAACGGCTATGAACCAAAAGGCCAAAGACCTTTCTATGGCTAATAGCAATTTCGATAATCCGGTAGGCCTTGATACCGACGGTCAGCGTTCGACCGCCAAAGATCTGATACGCGCCTCCGAAGTCGCCATGAGGAATCCCGAATTTGCCAAGATTGTCGGGACAAAAGATGTAGTTGTGAAGGATGCAACGGGAAGGGTCTCCTATAGTTTAAAAAACGTTAATGAACTCTTGGGCAATGTCCCCGGCGTAATGGGAGTCAAAACGGGATGGACAGAAAACGCGCGCGAAAACCTTGTTACTTACATCGAGCGGGATAACCATAAAGTTATGATCGCCATCTTAGGGAGTCAGGACAGGTTTGGGGAAACAAAAGAGTTGATTGATTGGGTCTTTACCAGTTACAACTGGCAGGAAGTGAAGGTCCCTTAATTTCCGTAATAAGTCGGGCTTACTGCAGGCAAATAGGCAATAAAACTATTGGCCGGGTCGTTGTCCCCTGAATCAAAAACATAAATAGGTTGATAAAAGTCGGCCGAGGTATCCGAGTCATAGTACGCTAAGTATATTTTTCTTATTTTTAGACTATCTCCGTCTTTGTATTGTCCCATGCTGGCAACAAAAACTTTTCCTGCTTGAAGTTCGCTGAAAGCTTCCTGGGGGGTGACCAGCGGATAGGTAGAAAACTGCGATTCATCAACAGGAAAATAATGATACTCAGCGGCCACAATTTGCTGGCCTTTTTGCCCGGAACCGCTTACGATTGCCCAAACATTACTTTGATTGGGGCTACTTGTCAGACTTGGTAATTTGTCGTAGGCTTTCCTGAAAAGATTTACTTTGACTACATCGGCTTCGGACAAAGCCAATACACTGGCTAGGGCTCCGTTGGTTAATTTCAAATAGTCGGGGATCATGGGTCCGGTCAAGTCGTCCGGTAATTGATTCGATGCCGATAGCGCTGCCCTGAATGCTGAAGCTCCAACTTCGGCAACTGGTGGGCGGTTAACCAGGGGAGTTCTGTCCGCAGTCAAATCATAACCGATTGAGAAGGCGCCGGTAATTATATTTACTTCCATGGTTGACGGATAGTTTGGGTTTTTGAATTTATACAAGGCGTCTGTCTCCTGTAGTGGATTTGGATCGGTAAACCCAAGAGAAGTGGCATTATTTTTTGCGGTATCAAGCGAAAGCAGGTTCGAATTTACCTTGGGCATGAAATAAATTTTTGCCTGTGGTGGAAGGTCTGTTGGGAGTCCCCCTGTGGCGGTTTCCAACGTAAAAGTTAACTTTGGATTTAATTTATTTATCGGGAACGGAATTTTTGCCAATTTGCCAAACTTAACGGTTGGGGGCGGAGGCGCAGGGGGAAAAATCTGGAGGTAAAATGATATACCTATCCCGAGCAAGATTTTTCCAATCGTGAGGAAAATTATAAAATAGAGGGTGTAGCGGATCCCCTTGCGGGCCATTATCGCTATTTGGGTCAGACTGGTCATACTTTGAGTATAGCGGCTCGGGCTGCTACAATTCAATCATATGAACAGCGTTCGCACCCGCTTCGCCCCCAGCCCAACAGGCTTTTTACATATCGGGAGTCTTAGAACTGCATTGTATGCATATGCATTAGCCAAGCACGAGAAAGGCGATTTTATCTTGAGAATTGAGGATACAGATCAAAAAAGAGAAGTAAAAGGTTCCACAGAAGCTATTCAGGACACTTTAAAAAAATTTAGTTTAGATTGGGACGAATTTTATGTTCAATCCGAAAGGCTTGAACTATATAAAAACGCAGCGGAAAAACTTGTAAAAGACGGCCATGCTTTTTATTGCGATTGTAAGGCCAGAAATGCAAAAGAGGAAGGTTTTTCCAATACTCTCAGGGACCCATGCCACGATAAAAATCTAACTTCCGGGGCAATAAAACTTAAGGTACCGGATGGCAAAACTGTTTCTTACCATGATTTTGTTCACAAAAAAGAAATTTCCTGGAATACCAATACTGTTTACGACGCAACATTACTTAAAACCGACGGATTCCCAACTTATCACCTGGCGGCAGTGGTGGATGACTTGGAAATGAAAATCTCTCACATTCTCCGGGGTCATGACTGGCTTCCTTCAACCCCGATTCACCTATTGGTTTTTGAATACTTGGGAGGAAAAAGGCCGGAAATAGGACATTTAACGGATATTCTTTCCGCGGAGACCGGAAAGAAGCTATCAAAACGCAGGGACTCGGTTTTTGCCGAGGAGTTCCTCAAGCAAGGATATCTTCCGGAAGCGCTTCTAAATTTCATTATGCTTTTGGGTTGGGCGCCAAAAGATAACCGTGAACTTTATACACTTCCCGAGTTTGTTGAAAATTTTGATATAAATGGTTTTCAGGAAGCAAACCCAAGATTTTTACAGGACAAACTTGATTGGTTTAACGGTCACTATATTCGTGAGATGTCCGATAAAGAGCTCTTGAAACTCCTGAAGCCTTTCGTTCCAAAAAACGCTGGTGAGGAAAAATTAAAAGAAGTGGTTCCTTTAATTAAAGATAGAATAAAGAAACTTTCAGATTTCGATAGTTTAGCTGGTTATATTTTTAAAAAGACGGACGAAATAAAACCACTAGCATTCACGCCGGAGTATATAGCTCATATTTCGGCTGCAACACTAGCTCTGATAGAAATAAAACCATCAAATTGGAGTTTGCCGACTATCACCCAATCGTTAGGTACGGTGGTGGAGAAGAACAATTTTAAGACTAGCGATTTTTATATGGATTTAAGAGGCACTATTTCTGGAAGTAAATTCACCCCACCATTGAATGAAACACTTGTTCCGATTGGAAGTGCTGCAACCATTGCACGACTTGAAAGAGGTTTAGGAGAAAATAAAAAATAGAAAATGGCTCACGATCCTGCCCGGACAACAAACGAAATAAATAAATCTAGAATTGACACTGAATTTCTCCGAAACAAACTTCAAGAGAAGCGGCAGGATGTAAAAGACTCCTTTAATAAAAAATACCCTCACGTTCAAAAATTCTTTGCCGATAGGGGTTCAGACTTAAGTAAAATCCGCGAACACTCCGCGAGAGTTATAACTACGGGAGCCTTGACCGGAACACTTCTTCTTACCCCGCCGATTATGACAACAACTATGCCAAATCCGGCCGATATTGTAAGGAATCTTGCAAATTTAAATGTTGGGGAGTCCGATGCCAACTCTATTCCTCCAAGTCAGGTGTTACTCGCCTCGATGCAAAATTATCTGCCTACACAAGTTGGCCCACTTACCCGGTCTCAGGAAAAAAACCTGGAAAAAGTTTTCTCCGACGTTATGGGAATCAACACTAAAGCGACTTTGGAAGGTGAACATCTGAATACTACCTATGGGTATATTGGCGCGGAACAACATTTACTTCGCTATCCAGGGGACACTATCGGTACGCATGAATTAACACCCGATGATGAAGGCATGGCGCCCGGTACTGGTGCTTGGAGTTACTTCGCCCCATCCAAAGCACAGCTTACGCAAGAAGATATTCAAAACGAAAAATGGTATGCCGTAGTTCAAACTTTATATTTACCGGATTGGAACACGCGCCAGCCTTTTTTGGCAAATTGGTATAAATACAGGAAGGTTTTAATAGTGAATACGGCTAACGGCAATGCTATTGTTGCGGACATTGCCGACAGCGGCCCGGCCGCTTTCACAGGAAAACAGTTTGGAGGTAGCCCGGCAGTTATGAATTACCTTGGTGGGTCGCGCTATAAAAAGGGGCCGGTTATAATATTTTTTGTTGATGACCCGCAAAACCGGGTCCCGCTTGGACCTGTAGACTATAATGGTGTAAACATTCCGGGTGTAGCCTTAACACGGGCATAAGCGAAGCTTGAATCAGTCTAAATATGTCAAAACTATTTTTCGATCACTTAGTCGAGCTCAAGGAGGTCGACAGGCAAATTAAAAAAGTGGCCAAAACCGCCAAGGAACGGGAAGAGCTTTGGGGTATGGTGGATGAAATAGTCCATCACAAAGTAATAGGTTGTATTCTGGATAAACTCCCCCGTGAACATCATGAGGAGTTTTTGGAAATATTCCACAAGAGCCCGCACGACCAGGATCTACTTATAGGATACCTCAGGAGCAGGATCTCGGATAATATTGAAGACCTTATAAAACAGGAAATCGGCGATTTTTCGGCCGACCTCCTGCAAGACCTTAAATCTTCTTAATTTTAGAGTAATTACTTCTTCTTACTAAGCATCATCCAGACTACGTAAAGGCCACTAAGCCCCACCAGTCCGTATACCCACTGAGAAAGCATGCCTGCACCAAAGAGCATTTCCACAAGGTTAAAATTGAAAGCTACAAGCCCCCAGTTTAGCGCGCCTACAAGAACCAAAGTCCACGCAACCCAATCCAATGTTGACATTTTCATTCGCGTTTCACCCTCTTTCTTTGGAGAATCCTCACTATATTTCAGTATCTTCTCAGTTAAGTACCCGTGTCAAGAGGTCTAACCTTTTGTAGTGACGGTCTTGAATTTTGGCGGTTTCAGGAATACAATCTTCACTTGGTGTAGCGAAACGCATAGAATTAAAGGCAATGGTAGACAAATTTAAAAACTTAAAATCGAAGCTCGGAAAGTGGTTTTGGGTGATCCTGGTTATCACCCTGATTGTTATTTGGCGGGTAATTGCCGGGTCGAACAAAACCACCAAAGTGCAAACGGTCAAAGTCAGTCAAGGCGACCTTGTACAATCTGTCTCCACATCAGGAACGGTTAAAGCGGATCAGTATTCTCAGCTGACTTTCCCGGCAGGTGGGAAAATCGCTGGCGTTTTTGTTAAAAGCGGAGACAAAGTCGGCAAGGGTGCCTGGATAGCTCAGTTGGATACAGTCCCTCTTAACGCCGCATATCAGCAGGCGTTGGGTAATTACAGAAATTACCAGGCTCAGGCGGAACAGGCGCTCGACAGCGTAAAGGGCCATTCGGGTGATGAAACTTTTGCCCAAAAAGTAACAAGGACAACGGCCGAGGTAAACAGGGACAATGCCTATAACGCCATGTTGGCAGCTCAAGATAATTTGGCAAATGCCGTTATTACGGCGCCATTTTCCGGGGTAATGGATACGGTCAGCCCGAGTTCTCCAGGCATGCAGGTGGTTGCCGCTTCCGCCAACTATACAATTGTTAACCCAGCTACGGTTTACTTCGATTCAGAAGTCGAAGAATCAGACCTCCCGAACGTTTCAGTCGGCCAAAAAGTTAATATTAAACTTGACGCCTACCCAGATGAAACATTTCAAGGACTAGTTGTAAATGTCGGTTTGGTTGCTTTTACATCAAGTACGGGCGGCAATGCCTACCATGTACGGATTTCCCTTCCCAAAAACGACAACTTGAAATTTAGAGTTGGCATGCAGGGAGACGTGGATATTATATACAACACAATCCCGAATGTACTAAAAGTTTCCTCTTCTGCGGTGGTAGCGGATGGGGGCAAAAGTTATGTTTGGGGAATAGAAGGCGGAAAATCTAAAAAAATTAATATTGAAACGGGTAAATCTTCGACTGATGAAACAGAAGTAAAATCCGGTCTAAGCAGCGGCCAGGAGGTTATTGATAATCCGGCATCAAACTTTGCAGCAAGTACAAAAGTAACAGCAAGTAACTAAATGGGTGCCCTCATTACTCTTTCTAACGTAAAAAAATCGTATAAGTTGGGCGACGACATCCTTATCGAGGCGCTGAGGGGCATTAGTCTCAAAATAAATCAAGGTGAGTTTGTGGCAATAATCGGCCCGTCGGGGTCAGGAAAATCTACTCTAATGCATATTATTGGTATTTTAGATAAACCAACCTCTGGCGAGGTGGACCTTGACGGGAAAAATATTGCAAAGCTTTCCGAAGAAAAATTGGCGACTTTAAGAAATAAATATATCGGGTTTGTTTTTCAGGCATTTAATCTTCTGCCAAAAACTTCAGCTCTTGAAAATGTTGAACTGCCTTTGATTTATTCAAGCGTTAGGGCCGATGAGAGAAAGAATCGTGCGGAAAAAGCTCTTGCCGAAGTAGGCCTATCCGATAGAATGGATCATACCCCGAACCAGCTTTCCGGAGGCCAGCAGCAAAGGGTAGCAATAGCTCGGGCTCTTGTAACAAAACCAAGTTTGATTCTGGCAGACGAACCGACGGGAAACCTCGACAGTAAGGCCAGCCACGAAATTATCGAGCTTCTCAAGACCCTGAACAGGAACGGCAATACAATCGTTCTTGTTACTCATGAACAAGAGATTGCCCAAGTCGCTAAAAGGATAGTTGAAATTAAAGATGGACAGGTTCTAACGGACAAGAAAAATAAACAAAAATGATAGCAATACCCGAAATTACAAAACTAGCCCTTAGGAGTCTATTACGGAATAAAACCCGGTCAATTCTTACAATGATTGGAATTATCATCGGAGTTTCTGCGGTTATACTCCTTGTTTCTATAGGACAGGGGTTGCAAAACTATCTTCTCAGCACTTTTGAATCATTGGGCAGTAACCTGATAACAGTTTTACCGGGAAAGGTCGGGCAGGGAGGTTTTGCCGCCAGTAGCCCGAATTTTGCGGGGACAAAACTAACCGAGAAAGATGTAAACGATATTTCAAAACTGGGAGGGTCAGTTGAGACTGCCGGCGGCGGGATTCAGTATCCGACAACGGTAAGCAGTGGCGGAAAGAATAAATACGGAACTGTTGTGGGAGTAGACGCAACCTACTTGCGGATCCGCGATTTAACGGTGAGTAAAGGCAGAACAATAAACGATGCAGATTCAAGGGTTTCCAGGAATGTTGCAATAATCGGTACATCAATTGTAAAAGATGTCTTTAACGGGGCGGACCCCATAGGGAAAAAAGTCACAATCGGAGGTCAGAAATTTGAGGTCATTGGAATTTTAAATCAAATCGGATCGGGCGGGTTTGGGATTGATGTAAATAGCTACACGATAATTCCGTTAACTTCAGCCCAAAAAGTTTTTGGTCTTCACGGGGTGCAAGTTATCGCTTCCAAAGCAGTGGATAAAGAAGGAATCCCCTTGGCAATTAATCAAATTAAACATCTACTCTCAAAGCGCCTTAAAGATGACGAATTTTCTGTGGTTGATAACGGCTCCCTAGTACAAACTATAAATCAGGTACTCGGTGCTTTAACTCTGGCTCTTGGAGGAATCGCGGCAATTTCTCTACTGGTAGGTGGGGTTGGAATTATGAACATTATGCTTGTAAGTGTCACCGAGCGCACTCGTGAGATAGGTCTTAGGAAAGCAGTCGGCGCAAAGCCTAGTGATATTCTTTATCAATTTTTGATCGAAGCGGTAGTTCTTTCCCTCGGGGGAGGAATGATAGGGGTTGCGATTGGCGCATTAGGTGCTTGGGGTCTAAGCCATTTTATACAAACATCTGTATCTCTTTGGTCGGTTGGTTTAGCATTTGGAGTATCTGCAGCAATAGGAATTGTCTTTGGCGTTGCGCCCGCAGCGCGCGCTTCCAAGTTAAATCCAATCGAAGCCCTCAAGTACGAATAAACTATTTTTTACTGTTTAGCTTGGAGAGGAAAAGGGAAAGAACAAGAGCAAAACCCAACGAGCTCACCCACCCTAGCATTGTTAATTTAAAAATACGGTCTTCGATGTTTTCAACTTCTCTCATATTTCTACCAGCCAAAACAAAACCTGGAGTTTTGCCGCTAAAGTGATTCACCACAGATGCAATCCTTGTTCCGTCTTTTGTTTGCCAGGAAACTCTATCTTCGCCATTCTCTTTCGTATAGTTAAAAACACCTATTGGTGGGACCGGAGCAACTCCGTTTATAAAGCCAGTAGAGGACAAAACCTTCCCGTTTTCATCGTAAACAATTAAAAATGGAGCCAGACTTTTCGCGGCATCAACTTTTGTACCGTTTAACCCCTTTGTCGGATCCGTTCCGGCTGATAGCCCTACCGCCAAGTCTTGGGACATTTGTGCCTGAGGACTATTTGCGGATTGCCGGAGCGCCTGCTGAACCCCTCCATAAATTCCAAATGAAGTAAAAGTCAGAACAAAAGCAGTTGGCAGGAAAATTTTCAGAAATGTTTTGAACACTGTTAATTTTACCATATGGGGTACACCCCCACACCAAATTTTGGTGTCGGGGCAAGCTCTCTCAGCTTATTTTCAGCAAAAATAGTATAATATGGCCTCAATATGCGGATTCTGGTAGTGGAAGACGAACACAAAATTGCCAATTCAATTAAGCGCGGCTTGGAACAGGAAGGCTATGCGGTGGATGTTGCCTATGACGGCGAGCAAGGTTATGATTTGGCTTCCAGTGAAAGTTATGGGGTAATAGTACTTGATTTGATGCTTCCGAAAATGGACGGCATGATGATTTGCAAAAAACTCAGGGCAGAGGGCAACCACACTCCGATTTTGATTTTGACGGCGAGAGGAGAGGTAAATGATAAAGTGAATGGTTTAAATTCCGGAGCGGACGACTATTTGGTTAAACCTTTTGCGTTTGCAGAACTTGTGGCTCGGATTAAGGCACTGAGCCGTAGACCAAAAGAAGATATAGGAACTATGCTTGTCTCCGGCGACCTCGCTTTAGATACAGTCAACTTTTCAGTGAAGCGCGAGGAGAGGGAGATTACTCTTTCCAAAAAAGAGTTTTCGCTTCTGGAATATCTTCTGCGGCATAAAGGTAAAGTTGTAACCAAAGAGCAGATAATCGCCAGCGTTTGGGATTATGAGGCAGACATCCTACCCAATACGGTAGAAGTCTTTATCGGCTACCTTCGCAACAAAATTGACCGCTCCTATCCATCAAAAACAAATTTAATTCAGACGGTTCGCGGTTTTGGATACAAAATACAAGCATAAAATGTTTAGGCAAGCCCGCATAAAACTCACCGCCTGGTACCTGGCCATTATTATGACAATCAGTTTGTCTTTTAGCGGCGTGATTTATGTTGGAGTAAACAGGGAGCTAGTCAGAATTGAAAATTTTCAAAGAACCAGAATTCTAGGAATACTCCATGGTTATCCAATTTCGATGAACGTCTCCCCCGTTCCCGATACAGACGCGATTAATGAAGCCAGAGCAAGGATAATTTTAACACTCGGACTTATAAACTTAAGTATATTAATTCTTTCCGGACTTGGAGGATATTTTTTGGCAGGCCTCACTCTTGACCCCATAAAAAACATGGTTGATGACCAAAGAAAATTCGTAGGTAACGCTTCTCACGAACTCCGCACGCCACTAACTTCCCTGATGACGGAGATTGAGGTGGCCATGCGCGACAAGAAAATTACGTTAGGAAGCGCGCGGAAACTTTTGGCAAGCAACTTGGAAGAGGTTAAGAAAATGAATAAGTTAAGTAACTACCTCCTTAAGCTTAATAAATCAGAGGACGATAGTGCGAAACTTGATTTTAAGGGCGTTGACTTAAAAACTATTGCCCTCGATGCTATTGATAAAGTTACCCCGCTTGCCGTAGCGTCAAAAGTTAAGATCACCGAAGAACTGGAAAGCGTAAAGGTTCGTGGCAACGGGGAATCTTTAACGGAATTAACAATAATTCTTTTGGATAATGCCGTTAAATATAGTAAAAAAGACGGGAAAGTTGAGATTAAAACGGCGGGTAAATCCCTGACAGTAACTGATCATGGGGTGGGAATTTCCCAAGCAGACATTCTCCATATTTTTGATAGATTTTATCGCGCTGACAGTTCGCGATCAAAAGTAGATGCCGACGGTTACGGACTCGGTCTTTCAATTGCCAAATCGATTGCCACTGCCCACAGAGCCAGAATAAAAGTGGAGAGTAAGTTAGGGAAAGGCTCAACGTTTACTCTGTCCTTCTAAGCGTAGTTTCAGATTTCACACATAAAGTTCAAATATGGCTATAAAGATTATTAAAGAACCTGAAGTTCAGAAGAATATGCTCCAAAAATTTTGGGCGTGGCTTACTGCTGACAAAAAGAGGCTTATTGGTGCTATTGTCCTCCTTGCAATACTAATCGTCGGGCTTTGGAGAATGAGATCGGCCGCGTCCGGTGCTGTCACATATCAAACTTCAACTGTACAAAAAGGCACGATTGTTTCCACGATTTCTGCCTCGGGTAAAGTTTTAACAACCAATACACTCTCAATTAATACCCAGGCTTCCGGGGTTGTTAAAAAAGTTTATGTAAAAGACGGCGATAAAGTTTTTGCAGGCCAGCGGCTTGCCGATATTACCCTCGATTCCGATGGAACCCTTGCTAACGCAAAAGCCTATGCCAGTTTGGTTTCGGCCCAAAACGGACTCAACTCCGCCAACAACAACTACCGCGCAAGCCAAGCATCGGTTGCAAATATTCTGGAACAACTTAAAGGTCATGACACGGATGAGACTTTAGCCCAAAAAGATACAAGAACCAAAGCCCAGGTTTCCAACGACAACGCATATGACGGAACAATCCAGGCCCAAGCAAATCTTACATCATCCGCATATAGTTATCGTCTAACCTCCCCGACTATTACTGCTCCGTTTTCCGGTGTGGTAGGAAGTGTCGGTCTTGTTGAAGGAATGGTACTTTCCGGTTCGACTTCTACCACAAATATAAATTCACAAAGAGTGGCTGTAATCAAAGGCGATTCTCTTCCCGTTATTAATATCAGCTTAAGCGAAGTAGACGTTCCGAATGTTAAAGTCGGGCAAAAAGTTACGGTTACCCTGGACTCCATTCCCGACAAAACTTTTATCGGAGCCGTTGCGACGGTGGACAGGGTCGGAACGGTTTCGTCTAACGTTACAAGCTACGGCGCCAACATTAAACTCGATAGCGGAAGCGACTCGATACTACCGAACATGGCAGCAACTGCAAAGATAATCCTGCAAACAAAAACAGACGTCTTAATGGTCCCGTCAACTGCGCTTGCTACCCAAAACGGAGCGACAATCGCCAAAACCCTAGTCAACGGGAAAGAAGTTGATGTTAATGTAGAAACCGGCATTTCATCCGATACCGATACAGAAATTACATCGGGTTTAACTGAAGGCGCTTCTGTAATAACGGGAACAACTTCTGCCGCAACAACCACCTCAGGTAACACCAGGTCGGTATTTAGTGGAGGCTTTGGCGGCGGCGGAGGTAATGTGCGTGTATTTACAGGCGGCGGAGGGAGGTAATCATGGCCCCAATTATTTCGGTTTCCCACATCAGTAAAATTTATAATACGGGCGAGGTTGAAACGGTGGCCCTGGATGACGTTTCCTTTGACATAAAAAAAGGAGAATTTGTAGCCATAATGGGCCCATCGGGAAGCGGCAAATCCACCTTAATGCACATTCTTGGCGCCCTCGATACCCCAACATCGGGCAGCTATATTCTGGACGGATCGGAAGTTGCTAAATTAAACGACGACGAATTGGCGGAAATCCGGAATAAAAAAATCGGATTTGTTTTCCAGGCATTTAACCTTCTACCGCGGACTTCGGCTTTAAAAAATGTCATGATCCCAATGATGTATGACGCAACTCCAAAAGAAGAAAGAATTCCCTTGGCTACAAAATATTTAAAAATGGTGGGCTTAAGCGACCGGATGGATCACACGTCATCCCAGCTTTCCGGGGGTCAACAGCAAAGGGTTGCAATTGCCCGGGCATTAGTCCTTAACCCTGCAATAATTCTTGCGGATGAGCCGACGGGCAACATTGCCAGTAGCCAAGCCGAAGAAATAATGACTATTTTCCAAAAGTTAAACGAAGAAGGCCACACTATTATTATGATCACTCACGAACCCGATATTGCCGAACACGCAAAACGCATTATTCACATCAGAGACGGAAAAATTGTAGAAGACGGCAACGGACACAGACAAAATATTGTACATAAAAATTAAAAGTTATGGATTATATCGAAATTGTAGAAGAAGCAGTCAGAACCCTAAGCATTAATAAACTCAGGACGGGGCTTGCCATGCTTGGCATAATAATCGGTATCGGCAGCGTCATTGCCTTGGTGGCTCTGGGTGAGGGCTCACAAGCCGCAGTTTCTAATCAGATCCAATCCCTTGGCGCAAATTTATTAACAATTACGCCGGGTTCCCAAAGGGGTGGATTTATTCAGGGAGGTGCGGGAAGTGCTACAACTTTAACACTGGACGATGCTGCTGCTATAAGTTCGTCTTCTCAAGTAACAAATGTCTCCGCGGTTTCCCCCGAATATCAAAGACGTGCTCAGGTGACTACCGGTAGTAAAAATACCAATACGCAAATAGTCGGGGCAACGCCGGCTTACCAATCAATTCATAAAATTTCGATTGCTTCCGGCTCCTTCTTGTCCCAACGCGATAACGATTCGCTTGCAAAAGTCGCGGTAGTAGGCCCCACTGTTGTAACTGATCTTTTTAGCGAGGGGGCAAATGTAATAGGACAAAATATTAGAATCCAGGGCCAGTCATTCAGGATTATCGGAGTAACCGTAAGTAAAGGCGGAACGGGTTTTACCAACCAGGACGATATTATTTTTGTTCCTCTTTCAACCGCACAAAAAGTTTTATTCGGGGCAACAAGTCTATCTACAATTTCAGTTGAGGCAAAAAGTGCAGATGTTATGACGGCGGCGGAAGATGAAGTCGGTTATTTACTACTCGACCGTCATAAAATTTCAAGTCCTGCCAATGCCGATTTTACGATTTTTTCCCAGAACGATATCCTAAATACCGCTAGTAGTGTAACCGGAACATTTACGGCGCTTCTTTCCGGCATCGCTGCAATTTCGCTTATCGTTGGAGGAATAGGAATTATGAACATCATGTTGGTTACGGTTACGGAAAGAACCCGCGAAATTGGACTTAGGAAAGCCTTGGGTGCAAAAAAGAAAGATATTATTTCCCAGTTTTTAATTGAGGCAATTATTTTAACTTTTGCTGGGGGAGTAATCGGCATGGCTATCGGCATTTTAGCAAGTTATATTATTTCAAAAATCATAAGTCTGCCTTTTGCGGTTTCGCCGGGCGCGATTGCTCTAGCCATTGGCGTATCCGGAGCAATCGGCATCCTCTTCGGCTGGTATCCTGCCAAAAAAGCCAGCGATCTTCAACCCATTGAAGCACTACGCTACGAATAAATTATTAGTTCTCAGGGAAATTCAGATTTTCTTCTATCCTTACTATTCTTTTCCTATCAGCCATTATCTCCTTATCTAAAAATTTGTCCATCTCTTCGAGCTTATTCTGGACTTTGGTTATCTTTGCTCCTAATTCCTTTTTGACTCTAACCTCGGAACCCTTAACTATTTTACCTATTTCATGAAGGTCAGTTTTTGTAAGCATACCTTAAATTATCTCTTTTCATCGAAATTTTCAAGGTGTCTAAAGATATCAGTGTTTGACGTTTGAGAAATTTGGAGTTGTTTATAATATAATTGCTTGATGTCCGACTCTGATCTTGCAAAACAAAAGGCCGATTCAGATTTCGTGTTTCTGAAATCTCTCATAGGCGTCGCCAAAATTAACAGTTGGAGGGTTGTTGTATCGGGCGGATATGGAATGGACTTCTTTTTAGGTAAAATTACTAGAAGTCATAACGATTTAGATATGATTATTTATGGTAAAGAAAATAAACCTGATGCTGTTAGAAAATTAAATGGGTTTATTCTTGACTATTTTCCTAAAGCAAAAATATTAACCAAACCACAAGAGTTTTATACCGAAGTCGATATAAATGATTCAGATTTTAGTGCAAACATCTATTTTGTCGAGACGGTGAATGATCCTCAATTAGACTTAAACAAAATTCGTAAGTTAGACGGCGAAGTTGTAGTAAATACTGAAGATAAATTTCCAAAACCAGTTCCAGGTAGAATTGGAGATTTTGAAATAGAAGTGCAAGATCAGAGCGCGCATTTAGCAGATATTCTAAAAAGGCGGGGTCATGAAAGTGTTCCCAACAAACGTGATCCAGATATAGAAATACTCGGTAGTGTCACAGATCCTAAGAAAGTAGAATTTCTTCTAAAGCAAAAATAATTTGACGTTTGAGAAATTTGATCTTGTAAATGTTAGAATTCAGATATGTTAGAGCTTCTTGGAATAGTTTCCGGAATACTTGGTTTTATTTGTGTTTTTCCGTACATTCGGGATATTCTACGTAAGAAAACTAAGCCCGAGCGAGCCTCTTGGTTTATCTGGTCGGTTTTAGGAAGTATCGCCTTTTTCTCACAATTGGCAAAAGGCGCCACAAATTCTCTTTGGATGACTGGGATAGACACTTTAGGAGTTTTGGTTACCTTTATTCTTGCTCTTAAGTATGGATCGGGAGGATTAAACTCAAGAGATATAAAAGCTCTAATTGTTGCGCTTTTTGGTCTAGTTATTTGGTTTTTTACAAAGGAAGCTGCCTATGCACTATTTATAGTAATAATTGTTGACTCTGCCGGTGCAGTTCTTACTATTCTTAAGGCGTACGAGGATCCGGAAACTGAGACAATGAGTACATGGATACTTTCCGGGTTAGCCGGTCTTGTAGCTGCTTTCGCGGTTGGCTCTTTTAATTGGATTTTACTAAGTTATCCCCTTTACATTTGGATTGCAAACTGGTCAGTCGTTGGAGCAGTGCTTTTGGGTAAACACCAATCTTCAAAATAAAATTTGACGTTTAAGAAATTTGGAGTTGAGTGCTTTTTAAGCCTCCTCTCATCAAAAATCTGCATGATTATTTAGCTGTTTGATATAATGTACCTATGGAAATTAAGAATAAGGGGCAGCAAGTGGTCGATATAGTAAGAAGTCATATGATGAGAATCCGAGAGGGGAAAGAACTTTTGCAGACAGGAAAACCGCTTAGTGAAATGAAGACACCCCAAGTCGGTTTTTCTGAGGATGATATAAGGGAATAGCGTGAGGCTTATATTCAGTCATTAAGTGCAAAAAGTGAAAACGAGCTGGAGAAAATGCTTGCTACCGTTGAGGAAAAAATTGAAAGAGCTAGAGGCTCCGAGTATCAGGGAACTTCGGGACTTTATTGGGAAAGGATTGCTATTTTAGATAGGTTGAACAAATAAATTTTAAGCCTTCTCTCAGGTACCTTAGGCTAGAATACACTCACTGTGAAAAACACAAACGTAATTGTTTCGATAATCTGCATTTTGGTTGGGCTTGGAGCCGGGTTTTTTGGCGGCATTCAGTACCGCAATTATCAACTTAATCAGGCCAGAGCCAACTTTGGCGGGGGAAATGGCAACTTCCAAAGGTTCACAGGTACAGGCAGAGGTGGTGGAGCAAGAGGCGGGGCGGTTCAAGGATCAATCCTTTCGATGGATGCAAGTTCTATTACAGTTAAGCTCGCCGACGGAAGCTCAAAAATAGTTGTTCTATCGGGCTCTACTACATATAGTAACACTGCTTCTGCAACTCAGGCTGACCTTAAAACCGGGTCAAATGTTGCAGTTTTTGGCACTCCAAATTCAGACGGCAGCGTTACAGCTACAAATGTTCAGCTAAACCCCATGATGTTCAGGCCTCAAGGTTCTCCGAGCACAACTCCCTAAAAGCCTTAGTTAAACTTAAGTTAATTTTCAGTTTAGGGATGATACTATTATATCTATGATTAAAAAAATCCTGCTCTCGGCAACTGTGCTTGGAGTATTTATAGTTTATTCTATTCATATAAAAACCGATGTGGAAGCAACTCCCGTTGTTGCCATTAAATCTCCTGCCCTCTCGGGTATAGAACCAACATTTACCCCAAACCCGCAGGCTATATCAACAGGCCCAACCCCGGCTCCTCTGGCTACAATAGTTCCAACTGCAACCCCAAGAGGTAAATATAAAGATGGAAGCTATACTGGGGCAGTTGCTGACGCCTTTTATGGGAATATTCAGGTACAGGCAATCATAAGCGGAGGAAAAATTACCGATGTAGTTTTTCTACAATATCCCAACGACCGCAGGACTTCTATAGAAATTAATACTCAGGCCATGCCTTATTTAAAACAGGAAGCAATTCAGGCCCAATCCGCCCGGGTTGCCGGAGTTTCTGGCGCAACGGCGAGTAGCGACGCATTCGTCCAGTCTTTGGGGAGCGCGCTTCAAAAGGCTATATGAAAAGATTGGCTTCCATTATGGGGATGCCCATCACGGTAGAAATTTCAAATATCAAATATCAAATTGCAAATAGGGACATTGAGAAGGTCTTTGATTATTTACGCGAAGTTGATGAAAAGTACAGTCCTTTTAAAAAAACCAGCGAGGTAGGTAAGTTAAACAGAGGAGAGAGAATAAGTAAAGAGATGGAGGAAATCCTTCGGCTGGCACAGGACTTAAAGAAAGAAACGAAGGGCTATTTTGACATTAAAAAACCGGACGGTAGCATTGACCCTTCCGGAATTGTCAAAGGCTGGGCGATTAAAAATGCGGCGGACATATTACGGCAGGCCGGATACAAAAATTTTTTTGTTGACGCAGGGGGAGATGCCGAAATTGCAGGAACATTTAAGTGGGGGATTAGGAATCCGTTTAATGTTAAAGAGATCGTTAAAGTTCTCAAACTTTCAAACTGCGGGATTGCAACTAGCGGAACTTATGAAAGAGGTCAGCATATTTACAACCCAATTACCAAGGAGAAAGAAATAAAAGATATTGTTAGTTTAACTGTAATAGGTAAAGATGTTTACGAAGCGGATAAATCCTCTACCCCGGCTTTTGCAATGGGCAGAGTGGGCATTGAATTTATAGAATCTCGAAGTGGACTGGAAGGTTACATGATAGATAAGAATGGAATAGCGACCTACACATCCGGTTTCGAAAAATACGTTTCACTTACATAATATATATTATGTAAGTGTGACGAAGACCATATTAAACGATGAAGATAATCGACGATTTCTTAAATAATATAACCATGTACCGTTTGGTACTTTGGTTTTTGATAATCCTTGCCGGGGTTGGACTTCTGTATTCCCTTTTTGGCGTACTTCCCTATGACCCGATTAATTATATTTTTTCGTTTACGTTCATCCTTGTGGCTGCATATGTTACAAATTGGGTTTTTGCCAAAGCTTTTGAAGCGCCTACCAATGTTGAATCAATTTGGATCTCGGCTCTTATTTTGGGCCTCATTATCACACCGCCAAAAACCCTACATGATGTAATTTTTGTCGGTTGGGCGGCAATACTTGCCATGGCAGGCAAGTTTATTTTTGCTATTAATAAAAAACACATCTTTAATCCGGTTGCCCTGGCAACATCGATTACCGCTTTTGCTATCAATGGTTCGCCAAGCTGGTGGGTGGGTAGCATCTCGCTACTTCCCGTTGTGGCAATCGGAGGGTTTTTAATTGTTAAAAAGTTAAGAAGGTGGGATTTGGTATTGGCTTTTTTGGCCGCAGCACTTCTTTTTATCGGACCTGCGCGTTGGGGACGAATTCTAACTGACTCTCCATTAGTATTTTTTGCGTCAATAATGATGACTGAACCTTTAACCACTCCTCCTACCAGGTGGCTCAGGATTATTTACGGAGCAATGGTTGGAATTTTATTCGCTCCGCAAGTTCATATCGGGCCAATTTTTACGACTCCTGAGCTTGCGCTTATTGTCGGCAATGTCTTTGCGTACATAGTAAGTCCGAAATATAAAGTGCTATTAAGGTTAAAACAAAGGATTCACCTTACTCCCGATACTTTTGATTTTGTTTTTGCGGTGGATAAACCCATCCGGTTTACTCCGGGTCAGTACATGGAATTTACTTTTGATCATCCGAATCCCGATTCACGCGGCAACAGACGCTACCTTTCACTTGCCAACTCCCCCACAGAATCGGAAATCCGGTTAGGAATTAAATTCGGCAATCCGCCAAGTTCTTACAAAAGAAATTTACTGACAATGACATCTAGCCAAAAGATTGCGGCGGGGCAGCTCATTGGCGACTTTACACTTCCTAAAGATCCTAATAAAAAGTTGGTCTTTATTGCCGGGGGAATTGGAATAACTCCATTCCGCTCCATGCTCAAATATTTAGTCGACACAAATCAAAAACGCGATATTGTAGTTTTGTATTCTGTAAGTAAAGCAAATGAGTTTGTTTACAAAGACGTTCTAACTCAAGCCCAGAATAGGCTTGGTATTAAAACTATTTATGTTGAAACTGCCTCTCAAGGTCACATGGAGGCAACGCGGATTGCAAAGGAAATTCCGGATTATAGAGAACGGACCTTTTACATTTCCGGAAGTCATGGAGTTGTAACTGCGTTTGAGGAAGTTCTAAAAAATCTTGAAGTTCCCCGAACCCAGATCATAACCGACTACTTCCCCGGGTTTGCGTGATCTCGGACACTCCGTGCTAGTAAGCACTACGTGATAAAATACTAGAATGAAGTATATTGCTCCTGTTCTAATTACTGCCGCCATTTTAGGAGTAATTTATTTGGGTTTGCCAAAAAATACGACAAAGAATATTCAAACCACGATTTTTCCTTCCCCGGTTACTACACCCCTAAATAGTCCTATGAATATTAGTTTCATGAGGAGCCAGGGTTATCCCGGAAGCGATGTAAAAATTGAGGAAACGCTTTCTCCGGGTAGTAATTACAACCGCTATATTGCATCATTTATCGCTGACGGGTTAAAAGAGTACGCGCTTTTAACCGTTCCGAAAAGTGGCAAGCCGGCAAAGGGATTTCCTGTAATTGTTTTTAATCACGGTTATATTACACCCGAACTTTATACCCCTGACGGAAATTATATTGCTTATGTCGACGCATTAGCAAAGGCGGGCTACATAGTTATTAAGCCCAACTACCGGGGTAACGGCAAATCCGAAGGGTCTCCGGGAAGTACATATTTTTCTCCTAACTACCCAATTGATGATTTGAATGCAGTAGTATCAATTAAAAAATATCCTGACGCCAATCCTGACAAAATCGGGCTTTGGGGACACTCGATGGGTGGGAATATTACACTTAGGACCTCGGAGGTTTCTAAAGATATAAAGGCCGCGGTGATTTGGGGAGGAGTAGTAGGGAGTTATAGCGACATCCTTTATAACTGGCAAAATAGAGTTGTCTATAAACCAAACGCCGAAGACTTATCTTTAAGAAATCTAGGTTCACAGAGTTTACTGGCGGCGTATGGGACTCCTTCCCAAAACCCTGATTTCTGGAATTCGATTGACCCGACTTTCAATTTAAATTTTATAAGCGCTCCTTTTCAAATTCATGTTGGCCTTGCCGACCCGCAAGTTCCACCCGACTTCTCCAAGACTCTTTATGAAAAATTGAAAGCTTCTGGCAAAGTTACCGAATACTATGAATACCCCGGCGCTAACCATGATATTAATCAGGGTTTTGCATTGGCAATGCAGAGAACGGTTACCTTTTTTGACAAGTACCTAAAATGAAGAAAGCAATAATCTTTGACTTGGACGGAACGGCTGTTGATTCGCCTCAGCAAAAAATTCCTAGCGATAATTTGATTAGGGAAATTGAGAGGCTATCCGACAAGTATTACTTTTCTGCTGCAACCGGGAGGGTTTGGACATTTGCTAAACCCGTTTTGCAAGCACTTAATTTAAAAGATTTATCCATAATTTCTGCAGGAACGCAGATTTGTAATCCTTCAACAGGAGAGATTGTTTGGCAGAAGAATCTGGAACAGGAAACGCTAGAAGAGGCGGCTGCTGTATTTAAACAGTACAATGACTGGAAACTCTTATATAACGACAGTACAGAAGATGACTACTTTAATGGCGGAATATTTCCGAATGAGTTTGTAAATCGCGAACCAGTATATTTTCTCGAGCAAGTTTTTGTTCCCGATGAAATAGCAAAGGAGATACATAGAAAGTTGACTGGAATAAAAGGAGTTGCTGCAGTTATGGTTGTTTCCCAAAAACCGGGATGCCGTGATATACACGTAATAAATAATTCGGCGACAAAAGAACATTCTATCGCTGAGCTACTAAGGTTAATTAAAGTAGGCAAAGAAGACACGATAGGAATCGGCGATGGGTATAATGACATCCACCTTTTCAATGCCGTGAATTATAAAGTTGCAATGGGGAATGCCGTTCCCGAATTAAAAGAGGTCGCAAACAAGGTGATTAGACTAGTGAGCGAAGACGGTTTAGCCGATTATCTTCATTCTTTGTAAAATGAAAAAAGCAGTTTTATTTTTAATTCCGTTTTTGATAACAATAATCGCAGTCGTGGGTTATTTTAAATTGACTCAAAAAATTTCAACTATCTCGATTCCAAATATCCCCTCGGTTTCTTTTTCGGACTTGGTAAAGTTTTCCCGGTTTTCTTTAGAAAAAGCGCCAAGTCAGAGTTTGGTTGGCTCAATTACTTCAATGACAGGGGATGTTGAATATGAAAGCAGATTGGCAACCGAAGCTGCTAAAATTGTTTCCCCTGTTCCTATTCAACAAGGGGAAAGCTTATCGACGGGCGCCGATGGGAAATTAATTCTGACATTCGAAAAAGCGGCGGAGCTCGGGATATTTCCGGATACTTCGGTCGGGATAGTTCAAACTCTTCCCGCCGACATAGTTTTCTCGCAAAGTAGCGGAACTGCGGAGTACAAAAAATTAGCGGGTATTCCGGTAACGATACGTTCTTATCATTTATTAATTGAAAATAATGGGGACGTACTTGTTTCAATTGACAAAACAAGGCCTATTGTTACAGTGAAAGTAAATTCTGGAAGCGCAACCTTTGCCTACAACAATATTAGTAACATTAGCAGAGTTTTAACGGTACATGCCGGCAAGACTTTAACTTTTAACGACGGTACCCGGCGAGTGGTTGTAAGATAGTCCCCCCCTCGTATCCAAGCGCCCAAAGGGCCATCCCTCCCAAATTTTGCGATTTTGCCAGGTCAACTTTTGTTTGGGTAGAAGTTTTGTCGGGATAAAATATCTGATGATATGTTCCCGTTTCCGTATCTTTATAGATAATGTGGCTCTCTCCATCCGTTTTATCAAACTCAGCAGAACAACTTGCGCAGCGAGCCAGTAAATCGTCAACCAACTGGCTGCTGATTGAGTAAGCCGATCCCGGCAGAACCGCAGAGCGGGGGGAGCTATTAAGTGTTTCCCAGGAGTAGCCGTATAGAGGAACTGCTAGTATTAATTTTTGCGCGGGAACCATGGTGAGAGCCGCCTCAGCTGCGCTTTCCGTGTCGAATTCGGAAACAATTCCGGCACCCGATTCCGGCGAGACCGGTCCGGTTACAAAAGATCCGGGGTTATGAAAGTCGTAATCCATTAAAACTACATGGTCCACTAATGGCGCAAGAGTTTTCGGGTCACTCAGGTTTTTGTCTTTAACAAAAGCAACCGGTGGGATGTCAACCGTTATAGAAATATCTTTGTCCAGATTTCTCCGCACCTCACTAACAAAATTAGTAAACTTTAATCTTGCTTCGGGACTGGCTTCGGAAACTTTTTCGATATCCAGATTCAGGTCGGTAAAACCGTATTGACTCATAACCGGCGATAGTTCATTCACCAGATTTTGCGCGCTTCCCGTGGGGTCTTCCAAAAACTTATCGATTTTCTTATCGTTACCGCTAAAAACCGTCAGCGATAGCTCGATTCCTTTTGATTTTGCGCCCGCAAGATAATCATCTATTTTTCCCGTTGAAAGAGAATGCCAGCCCGGGTCGGACTGTCCGGGGCCAGTAAACTTCTGAATAGTCCCATTATCATCAATAGTCACGTTAAAATATGAAAGCTGTGTTATGTAGGAGGAATAGTCGCTTTGAGCTTTATCTATAAGCCAAAATGGTAAAAAGCCAATAACAGTTTTTTGAGGTGGCTTAAAAACGTCGGCAACACTTGAGTTTTTGCTACCAATATTTAAGGTATTTGTCTTCGTTACCAAAAAATAGGCTAAGAAAATCCCGGCAAGAATTCCGGCCCAGACGATTAGTGTTTTTTGAAGCATGTATCTATTTTAACTTAAATCTCTTAGATCAGATAGAATTTCCGATGCATGAATTAGAGTGTTAACTTTTTCGTAGACTTTCTTGATTACTCCATCGGGATTTATCAAATACGTCATACGGAATATTCCTTCATATTCCCTGCCCATAAATTTTTTTAAACCCCACGCGCCGTATTTCTTAATAACATCTTTATCCTCGTCGCTCAAAATAGGAAAGTTCAGGTCGTATTTTTCGGCAAACTTTTTATGCGATTTGATCGAGTCCTTGGAAACCCCTAAAATCTGGACTCCTAATTTTTGCATCTCTTCAAATGAATCTCTAAAATTGCAGGCCTCCTTGGTACAACCCGGAGTGTCGTCTTTAGGATAAAAATATAAAACTACCCATTTGCCTTTATAACTTGAAAGTTTGTGATTACGAGCGTCTTGGTCGGGCAAGTCAAAATCCGGCGCATTTGACCCTTCTTTTAACATGATTGTTATACAAGTATAATACCAATTATGATTACTTGTTATTTTGAAAATGGTAATAAAGTCGGATTGAGACACATAGTTGTTAGCGCTATTATTGTGAAAGATAGTAAGGTTCTTTTATGTAAAAGGGGAACTTATAACGGTAAACCAATATTGGAACATGGTAAGTGGGGACTGATTGGCGGGTATTTTGACAGGGATGAGATTTTAGTTGAAGCGGTTAAGCGCGAGACTTTAGAGGAAACGGGTTACCGGCTTGATGACATAAAACTGTTTCGTATTAATGATTCTCCAAATAGGACGAAGGAAGATAGGCAGAATATGGACATGATTTTTACTGCCAGGGCAGTCAGCCAAGTACCTGTTCAAACGGAAGAGGTAACCGAGTTAAAGTGGTTTGATTTAGACAATCTGCCGTCAAAGGAACAAATAGCTTTTGACTTCTTCGACTCGCTTGAACTCTATAAAAAATTTCTTAAGAAAAAATTCCCGCTTCCTGTTTTAGAGGGTGTTTGAAAAGATTGTCACGTTTTTCATCTCTTTCAAAACCCTTGCGGGTGTTTCGTTTAACAGTCCTTCCCGGGCTGCGATTTTCTGCAGAGCCTCATCTTTATTTATCGCGTAGAGAATAACCTTGGCATAATTTTTAACCTTTCTAAAAAAATTCATAGTTGTTGTATTCCTCTTCGGATTTTCCGGATCAACGTTTGATGCATCATAGCCAACAACAAGTTGATCAGGATTTCCATTAGCGAATAAGTCATTGAATTTTTCCTTAGGAAGAGGTTTCATTCCGGCTATGTGTCCGTCGGCTCCTATCCCTGCAGTAATAATCACTTCTCCCTCCGGATTTTTTTCAAACCAATCCAATAGTTTTTGATTAATCCTCGCAACCATTTGAGTTCTGCTTTCTCCGTTCTGAATAGTTGTATCTATAAAATTGCAGCCGTTCTTTTTAGACCGGCCATAAAAGGTAGTGTTTTTGATTTGAGCCATATTGTTTTTTGTCGGATCCGTTGTACAGCGTTCATCCAGTGTGGAGATTGTTACACGGCTATCAATATTCTCAGTCGAAATATGGTTAAGGTAATCAAGGTTCGAGCCCCCGGATAAAAGAAGTAGAACTTTTTTGTTTTTTCTTTTGGTGTTTTCTAAAAGTTTGCTTAAGTACAAGGCTGTTTCTTTTTGAATATTTTTGATTTTATCCATAAGGCTATTATACTAGCTTTCGGTCACGGGATTCCTTTTCGGGGAACTCTTAGGTATAATCTTTTGGGTCATTTTAATCTTGCGCGTTAAAGACCTTTCTTAGCTGATGAAAAAATCATTAGTGACAGTAGTTGCCATTTTTGCCCTCTTTTTGTTCCTGCCCACTGTGGTTTCTGCTCAGACTGCAACCCCGACACCTACAGCCATACCTACCGATACTCCAACCCCCACACCAACCCCGACACAAACTCCAACCGGAACTCCCACCCTAACACCAACACCAATCGGCTCTTGCACAAGTGTTCCTGCTATTCCGACACTGAGTTCAGTGGTTTCTAATTCAGATAATCAAGCCACTCTGACCTGGGCCGACGTTGCCGACCCTGTAACTAATTATTTAGTTTCGTATGGAGCCAGTCCCGGAAAATATACTTTTGGCGACCCAAATATTGGCAGTCAAGGGACGACAAGTTTTACTGTTGGACGACTGGCCGGTAATAAAAAATATTTTTTTGTTGTTGCTGCTAACAATAACTGTGGCACCGGCGGCTTTTCCAACGAAATTTCCGTTGTTGTAAATCCAGTACCCGCGACAGCTGTACCCACGGTTGATCCAAGCGTTGGGCAGACTAGTGTTTCGGACAACTCAGCAGTATCGGGCTTGGTTATAGATAAACCCAAAGGCCTTTTCGAGCTTAAAGATGCTCCTGCACCAAAAGTTTCAACTCAGGCTATCAATTTAAACTTTAAAGTTTTAGGGATCGGTATTATGGCGGCTGGGGTGCTCTTACCGGTGTCCGTATTTATATTTCAGAAAATAAAAAAGAAAGATTGAACCGGAGGCCTTCCGTGAATGTCAGATACCTTTCTAAACGATAAGACTCATTAAGTTATAGTTGACAAATCTCATTAAAATATTGAATTATATATTCAGAGTTAAGAAACTATTGTTTTATGAGAAAAATTCTTTATTCACTTCTAGTTACTGCGTTTTTTATTATCATTCCGTTTATTTCAATTCAAACCAAAGCTCAAGGAACCGATTTGTTTTTTTCCGAATATATAGAAGGTACAAGCAACAACAAAGCGGTTGAGATATATAACCCCACTTCTTCTATTATTGATTTGGCGGGGTATTCGGTAAATGTTTATACTAATGGGTCAACAACTTCTGCAAACCCCATTTCTATTACTCTCCCATCGAATTTAAATCCGGGTCAGGTTTACGTTATTTGTCATACATCCGCGGGTTCCATTCTTTCTCCAAAATGTAATCAATTGTCAGGAAATTTAAATTTCAATGGTAACGACGCAGTTGCCTTACAAAAAGATGGCTCTACACTCGATATTACTGGTCAAATTGGAACAGACCCCGGATCGGAATGGGGAACGGGAGCGACAAGCACTCTGAATCATACGCTGACCCGGAAGTGCAGCACTGATTCAGGGGACCCAAACGGTTCCGATTTTTTTGATCCGTCAGTTCAATGGGACGGTTTTGCTATAGATAGTTTTACCGATATTGGAAAGTACAATTGTTTGGTTAGCCCAACTGAAACACCTACGCCTACCCCCTCGGTTCTGCCCACCGAGGAACCGATAATTACTCCAACTCCCACTCCAACCGAAACACCTACCCCGACTCCTACACCAACCCCGTCCGCCACCCCAACCGTAGTCCCGGCTGATGAACCAACGGTAACTCCAACACCAACTCCTTCTCCGACACCTACTTCCACTCCGACGACAGAATCCACTTTAGTTCCGTCACCAACCCCTAGGGGTGATCAGGACAACCATTTTCATCATTGGCTAAAGAAAGTAGTTCGCGATTGCGGCAAATTTATTCATGAATCTTTTGGTAAGATTCATTCTAGAGGTCACGACGAAAAAGACGTAAAAAAGTGGCCGCCGCCTCCAAATATCTCACATTTTTACAAAAAACATTCTAAGTAATTGGGTATATAATCTCACTAAGTGAAAATTAATAAGGAGTGGCACCTCAGGAACAGGATGCCGAAAAACCCAACCTTAAATCAAAAGATCCAATGGCATGCTGATCATGCGCGTGAGTGCGGTTGCCGGCCTATTCCGCCGAGGCTTCAACGAATAATGAAGGATAGGAAACCAAAAGTTATAGTGGGTGTTCTCATCAAAAATAAAAATAAGTATTTATTTGCAAAAGAGAAATTAGAAGGCGGGAGGGAATGGTGGATTATACCGGGTGGAAAAGTTGAGTTTGGGGAAAAATTAGAGGCGGCGGCGAAAAGAGAAATGAAGGAGGAAACAGGGTTAATCGGTAAATTAAAATACCTGACTCATTATGAAGCGATTTTTCCGGAGTTTAATTATCACACTGTAATTTTCTTTTATCTAATGCTGACAAATAAGACTGAGGTGTCGGAAGATGTTGAAGGAAAGGTACTTGAGGCAAAATGGTTTACAAAAAAAGAAGCCTTAAAGCTCCATCTGGTAGACAGTGCAGAATGGATTTTAAAGCACGCGGGAAAATAATTCTCCTTTAGTTAGAAGTCCTTGCGGGTTTCCGGGAAGTCATTCTCTCCTGTTTTTGAAGAAAAGACTGATGACGTTTTTCCTGTTCAATCCCCAACATACTGGCAACCTTTTTTTGACACTCAGGATCGGGACAAATCGTTTCCGTGGTGGTAATGATGCTATTTCCAACTTTTTCCTCCATTACGGAAAGAACAATTCTTTGCTTACCGCATCTTACGCAAATGGTTGTATTAAAGGAGTCCATTTAGTTTGTGACCTGAAGAATTAAGTTTTGCGGTACTTTTTTAGTTCAAGCTGAGATCATTATACCACGTTTCGGCGTGAATAAGTCAGAAGCCAAGATTTTGACTAACCAGAATTATATTTACTTTTCTGCCAAGCATTGGATTTTCGCGTTTAAAAATTAGAACTTTACTTAGCATTGTTCCCGGCGCTCCCATATCTTTCATATGCTTATCTTCCAGTGGAAAAACATGTTCTTCCAACCGCTTCATGGCTTCATCCAGACTTGGAACTATTTTTTTTGTGCTTAAAACAAATATGAGATTTGATGAATTAAATGTTATTGACGGCATCTGACTGCCGGTGTTACTGGCAATCACCATTTGACCATCCTCCGTAAGCGCGTGAACGCTGCCTAAATAATAATCTGAAATAGTGGCCTGTCTTCTTAAAACACGCCTTTTTTGGGGATCAGATTCTGCAGTAACTTTTGCCAGCAAGTTATTCCATCCGGTTTTGTCCGACTTTAGGAAGTCCAAATAGCCGATTTGTTCCAGCGTCTTTGAGGTACCGTTTACCACAGAGGCCTTTTCCGGTATCAGTTCTTTTATTTTTGCCAATGCCTCCGGCCCGTTTTCTACAGCAAAAACGGAATAGCCTTTTTCTTCTAAAGCTTTAACAGTGCTATCCACAGACTCTTTGCTTGCCAGCTCGTCGTAGTTCATAATAGCTCAACAACTATGATACCATTACCTTAACTATGGCTGAGAAAAAATACTTTTCCGGCTTAACCAAAAACACATTTCTTCTAACTTTCACCTCCCTTTTTGCAGATATAAGTACGGAGATGCTTTACCCGGTTTTACCTATTTTCCTTACGCAGGTACTGGGTGCTGGTGGAGCCGTCGTAGGAATAGTAGAAGGGGTAGCGGTTGCGATGCAAAATATTATTCAGGGTGTAAGCGGAGCAGTATCAGACAAACTTCAAAGGAGAAAACCTGTTGCAATTTTTGGCTACGCTCTGGCGGCACTAAGTAAACCATTTATTGGTTTATCGACTAATTGGTGGGGTGTTTTTGCAGCACGTTCAGTCGACCGTTTGGGATCCGGGATCAGATCAGCCCCCCGCGATGCTCTAATTGCCAATTCCGCCGACGAAAAAAACCGCGGCAAAGCTTTTGGACTCGAAGGAATAGGGGATAATATGGGAGCTTTCTTGGGTCCGATATTGGCTGTGGTTTTGCTTTTTTATTTTAAAGTAAATATCCGCTCAATTTTTTATCTGGCAATTATTCCGGGACTTCTGGCCTTGATAATGATACTTTTTGTGAAAGAAAAGGCTGCAACCTATTCTGCCAAATCAAAACTGAATGCGGTCCTTTTTAAATTTCCTAAGACTTATTGGAAATATCTGGGCGTGACAGCCGTTTTTGGAATAGGGAATATCAGCAGCAGCTTTATGATTCTACAAACTAGGAACATTGGGGTGCCTCTGATTGGAACAATTTTGATTTATGCCCTTTTTAACTTGGTTGCGGCAGTCGTTTCATACCCGTCAGGTTTTTTGTCCGATAAATTAGGCAGGAAAAATGTTTTAATTTTTGCGTTTGTTGCTTTCTTAATTTCACTAATGGGCTTTGCGGTAACTAAAAGTTTTGTGGTTATTGCGCTGTTGTTTGCTTTATATGGAGTTTACCAGGGAATTTTTAGGGCGGTTGGCAAAGCCTTCGCAATAGATTTTGCTCCCCAAAATTTGCGCGCCGGGGCGGTGGGTTGGTATAACACAATTGTCGGTATAAGCGGGCTTATTGCCAGCATCACGGCAGGACAAATTTATGATAGGATTGGCCACGCAACGGTTTTTGCTACCGCCGCGGTATTTGTTTTTCTGGGGATATTTTCGCTTCAGTTCTTTCTCCCAGGCAGTAAATCGCAATTGAGTTCCTGAATGTTCTCAATTACAATATGGTGTTCATTTCTCAGTCTTATTTAAGTAATAGAAACTAACCTGAGCCTAGCCATGCAGAAATATCTAAAATTTATTGTGTTTATTCTCCTGATCGCCCTGGTTCTCCCGAGGCCTGTAAAAGCCTATCTCGATCCCGGGTCGGCAAGTTACCTTTTTCAACTATTGATTGCGGGAGCACTGGGAGCGCTTTTTTACTTAAAATCCATAATAAAGTGGTTTAAAAACATTTTTAGCGGCAATGAGTCGAAAAAGTCTCAACCTACGGAAAATGAAAAGGAATAACCTTGCCTCATCTTACCGCGATCCGAGTGGATTTGTGTTTGAGAAAGATGGTGAAGTATTCCGCCAGATAAATAAGACCTATCAAGAAGATTACGCCCTCCTTGTTAATTCGGGTTTATATAAAGCCCTTGTTAGAAAAGGACTTTTGATTCCGCACAAAGAAATTGGGGGGCGGGTGATAAAGCCTATTCAAATTCCATTCATTTCCTATCCGTATGAATGGTGTTTTAGTCAGCTCAAAGATGCCGCCCTTTTAACTCTTGAGATACAGAAAATTTCGCTTGAACATGGAATGAGCCTTAAGGACGCAACAAGTTTTAATATTCAATTTTACAAAGGAAAACCGACATTTATAGATACTTTGTCTTTTGAAAAATATAAAAAAGGGGTACCCTGGGTTGCCTATAGACAGTTTTGCGAACAGTTTCTTGCCCCGTTAGCTCTGATGGTCTATAAGGATGCAAGGCTTTCTCAGATGCTTATTCCTGGTGTGGGTTCAATTCCACTGGATCTTACCGCTAAACTACTGCCCTTTGCCGCCAAACTTAATCCAACACTACTACTCCATATTTTTGCCCAGGCGAAAAGCCAAAAAATCAGAAATAATCTTTCGTTAAAAAATAACTCAAAAACTGTCGGCATGAGTCTTAATGCTATGAGAGAACTTATAAATAATCTTGAGTCTGCAATTAAAAATCTAAAGCTTCCCCGGGAGAATACTGTTTGGAGTTCTTATTATTCGGAAGAAGACAAGATTAATAATTATTCTTCAAGGGCGATGAAGTCAAAGAAGGATTTGGTCAAGAAGTATTTAAAGCAAGTTAAACCAAAGCTGGTTTGGGATGCAGGCGCGAACGATGGAACTTTTAGTCAGATATCCGCTGGGATCGGAGCCTTCACTTTGAGTTTTGACAACGACTATGCGGTAGTTGAAAGTAATTATTTGAGAGTTAAGAAGAATAAAGAAACAAAGATTTTGCCTCTTTTCATTGATTTGGTCAAGCCAAGCCCGGGAATTGGATGGAATTTAGAGGAGAGAAGCTCTTTTTTTGATAGAAGTATACCCGATGTAATACTTGCGCTGGCACTGATTCATCATCTGGCGATAGCAAATAATCTACCCTTAGTTATGTTGGCGAATTTTTTTGCAGAGCACACCAGAAATTTGATCATTGAGTTTGTTCCTAAAGAAGATTCACAAGTAAAACTCCTCCTTACCCTACGTGAAGACATATTTCCGTACTATGATCAGGACAATTTTGAGTTGGAATTCTCAAAATATTTTTTCATCAAAGAAAAAGCCAAAATAGCCGGTTCGAACAGGGTAATCTATTTAATGAAAAGTAAACTGCAAAAATGAAAAAAATAAAAAAGCATGTACGAATATTCTACTTTCCATTTATCCCCCTTTTATTTTCACTATCTTTTATTTTTGCGCAGTTCTACTCGTGGTTTAATGAGGTTTATATAAAGTCCATTTTCTTGCCTTTGGGAGCTATTATTGTTCTTATCCCAATAATTTTTTATATTTTTAAGTTTTTTCTAAAAGACGACGTAAAGGCGGAGATCTTTTCTTCCGTATTCATTGTCTTGTTTTTTTCCTATAGCGCAATCTCCAACCTTTCCTGGAACCTGATTTTTACTGCCGGAAAAATAAACTTTGGCAAAGAAGATTTTCAAATTTTTGTCTCGGCTGGTGTTTTAGTTATTCTCTTTTTGAAACTCAAGCAAACAGAAAAAAACTTGACACAAGTCAGGACTTTTTTTCTAAAGATGGGTTTAATAATTTTTGCGATCTCACTCTCTCTGATTTTCTGGAAGCAGTTCCAAAGAATGATTCTACCCGCGGTAAAAAGTCCTTTGGTTTTGCCCAAGGTTTCAGTCCAAGCGGTAGATAAAAGTAAACTTCCGGATATCTACTTTATTGAGCCGGAAGACGATGCCGCGCCAAGCGTTTATAAAAATTATTTTAACTACGATGAATCCGCTTTTACCGGATTCCTGAATAAGACCGGTTTTTATATTGCCAATGGCGCCACCTCAAATTATCCAAAAACCTTTGAGTCTTTAGCCTCAATGCTAAACATGGAGTATTTGGATTATCTTTCAAAATATAAAAACTCATCGGACTTTACAATTGTTAATCGCTTGATAGACAGTAATAATGTCATGAAGTTCTTAAGACAGTACGGCTATAAATACTACCAAATGGGCTCGTGGTGGGGCCCTACACAGTACGACCCTGCGGCCGATGATAATTTTACGATTGAGGCAGACGGGCGAATAAGTATTGACTCGTTTCTTTACAATCTGGCGGATTCTACTGCCCTGTCCACTATTTTAAATAAAATAATTCCGGTTGAGGCCATAGGCGATTCGGATGATGATGATCGGCAAAGACTAATTTACCAGTTTAATAAACTGCCTCAAATAGTAGATATCCCGGGTCCTAAATTTATTTTTGCGCATATCATCGCCCCGCATGAACCATATGTTTTTGGGAAGAACTGCGAAGTTGTCGATAAGGGTATAACCTTACAGAGAACGGAAATAGAAAATTATGTTAATCAAACAGGCTGTACTAATAAGAACCTGGAATCTGTGATCAAAACAATCATTTCCACTTCTAAAAATCCTCCTGTAATAATTCTTTTGACAGACGAAGGAGTACCTTTTCTAAATGAACAACTTAACCCTGCGGATAACTGGAAGTCTGCCTCGGCCACTATAGTTAAGGAAAAGTTTCCTATTCTTGCCGCTTTTTACCTGCCGGGAGTAACGACTACGTCTTTTAATCCAAATATAACTCCGGTAAACGTTTTTAGAGTTGTTCTCAATGCCTATTTTAACACAGGGCTTCCGCTGTTACCGGATAAAAATTATATTTTTCAGGATCTAGGGAATCTTTACGAGTTTACAGACGTAACTAATATTGTTAATCCTTGACAAAATAGCGCTGGTTCTTTACGATTACTGGCATGGAAATACTTAAAAAGAATTGGTTCCTTGTACTAGTTCTGGTCGTTGTAGTTTTAGTACTCGGATATCTTGGGCGTCATAGAATAAAAGCCATGCTTGGTATGACTGCCACCCCCGCTCCGGCAACGCAAACAATAACTGATACATCTTCTCCAACAAGCGCGATGGCCCCATCGGATAATATTTATACTACGAAAACAGATTCTACAAAAGGTAGTTATTTGGCGGATTTTAACGGAATGACCCTTTATACTTATGATAAGGATACGACAGGGGTCAGTAATTGTAGCGTGGGGTGCTTGGCAGCTTGGCCGGCATACAGCTCCGGCGCGGCAGCTCAGGGATCATTCCCGGCGAATATAAATGTTATAACAAGAAGCGACGAATCAACCCAGTTTGCCTGGAAGGGCATGCCTCTGTATTATTACGCCAAAGACAAAGTTGCGGGAGACGTTACGGGAGATGGGGTTGGCGGTGTCTGGCACCTGGTTAAACCTTAATTCTTCTTATTCCACAAACGTTAACGCAATACCTTTTTTGTCTGCGCGGCCGGTGCGCCCAATCCTATGAATATAGGCTTCGTATGATTCCGGTAAATCATAGTTTATAACATGACTTACGTTCGGTATATCCAGCCCGCGGGAAGCCACATCCGTTGCGATCAGAA
Source organism: Patescibacteria group bacterium (assembly GCA_041499035.1). Classification (GTDB taxonomy): domain Bacteria; phylum Patescibacteriota; class Microgenomatia; order UBA8517; family UBA8517; genus DATFUL01. The sequence continues at coordinate 18,890 of JBGQJK010000004.1, read as the reverse complement.
TATTAATATCGTCCCTTTTGAATTTGTCCAAAATTCTGACCCTTTGACTTTGGTTTTTGTTGCCGTGAATGGCGTCGGCTTTAAAACCTCTTTCAATTAAATTGTCGGAAAGCTTTTGTACACCGTGTTTGGTTCTGCCGAAAATCAGGACTTTTTCAAAACTATCCTGGATTAGGAGTTTATGGAGCTCCTCGATTTTAGTATTCGGACCGACAACTCTGACAATTTCCTGTTTAACCTGCGATGTAATATCGCCTGTCTTAACTGAAACGGTTACAGGATTTCTGACGAAACTGTGCAAGATGCCGGCAACTTTAGCATCCACTGTGGCAGAGAAAAATAGTGATTGTCTGTTTGGCGACAACATTGAGACAATATTTCTTACCGCCGGAAGAAAACCAACATCAACCATATGGTCTGCCTCATCAAGCACAACCGAGCCAAAATAAGTCAGATTCAAGCTTCTTGATCTAAGATGATCTTCAAGTCTTCCGGGAGTACCGATTACAAAATTGGGATTACGTTTTAGGTCTTCTTTTTGCCTCCACATATTGGCGCCGCCAATGCAAAGGGCTGAGTACATTTGAAGTCCGTTTGAAAACGAATAAAATTCATCTCTGATCTGGGCCGCAAGCTCTCTTGTAGGTGTTACTATCAAGACTCTTTGATTTCTATCCTTCAATACCTTTTCAATTAAAGGAATCAAAAAAGCAGCGGTTTTACCTGTACCTGTATTTGCCATGCCAATCAGGTCGCGTCCTTCAAGTATCGGTGGAATTGCCTGATCTTGAATTGGGGTAGGTGTTATATAGCCTTTTGATGCGATATTCCTTTTGATTGCGTCAGAAACTTGAAAATCGGAAAATTGATGGTTGACTACATAGTTTTCAAGCACTTCAGGTCTCGGTGGAAGGTTAACTATTTGGCTCGGGTCAAAAGTCTTTATCCTGCGTCCACCAAAACCACTCCCGCGGCCAAATTGTCTGCCACGGAAGCTCGATCTACTGCCTCCGCCTCGCCTGTTGTTGTATCGGTTATACATATTATGGGAATAGAACTGCTTAAAACAAAATAGATTATAAAAAAAGTGACACTTTTCGTGATGGTGACACCTTACGTGATAACGTATCTCGTGTGAAGAAAAAGATACAATAAATTAAATATACTGAGGTACCTTTATCTCTCTTTAAGCAGATCTATTCCTTAAATCTGCCTATTATGTAGTAGTATACCAGGCTAAAGTCTGAAAGTCAAATAACTACAGGATACAGCCTCGCCTTAGGCAAGGGCCTTAATTATAGCCTCGCGGATGTTTTTGCCTCCAAACCAGCCATTCAGGAAGACTATTGCATGCTTGTTTTTATTCCATTCCTGAAGGTAATACTTATCCACCCTGCCCCCTTTTAGCCTCAACGCCATAACTAACCTATTTAACGAAAGCGAGTTGTTGATATCTGATTATACCATGAATAGGGGGCTAAATTTAGCCAAAAGTGAAGGCAAAGGCTTCGACCCCCACGTTTTCAAATTCAAGCTTGAGAACATGATTGCCAGAAGCTCCATGTAGATCGATTAGGTTATAAAGCCTGTCGCCGTCTATTGTAATAACCCCGCCCGTGGCGTCGGCTCCCGCGTTTGTTATATCCACTGGCTTTCCGTCGACAAACACTTTTACTTTTGGAGCTTTTGCGGAGCCGGGCCGCATGACTATATAAACTTTATTAGCAGTAAAATTATAGTTAAGTACGGCATTTTTGCCGGTTATGGCTTCCTCAGGACTAATGTTCCATTCTCCGCCAAAACTGAACGAGTTGGGGGTAAGGCTGTCGGATAGGGTAAATATATTGTTGCCATTATTAACGGTCCCGTTAGGGAAATAATACTGCATCCTGGCCGTTCCTAAATAAGTTTCCGGGGATATTGCTTCTATCGGTGTTTGGTCAGGCATGTTTGTAAGTGGGGCCCGGACTTTGTCTCCTGCCTCTTTCAAAAGTTCCTGAATGGCCATCTCTGTTTGGTCGTATTCTCCTTCGCCAAAGTGGGTACGCCTTATTCGTCCTTCGGCATCTATTAAGTATTCCGCAGGCCAGTAATTGTTGCTGTATGTATTCCAGGTTGAATAGCTATTATCCTGAGCCACAGGGTAGTGGATATTATACATTTTGATTGCAGCTTCTACGTTTTTGGTCTCATGTTCAAATTGAAACTCAGGAGTATGAACTCCGATTACCACAAAACCCTGGTCTTTGTATTTGTCATACCACGTCGTTACATGCGGGAGAGTTCTAATGCAGTTGATGCAGGTGTAAGTCCAAAAATCGACCAGGACAACTTTTCCTTTCAAGTCTTTCAAGGAGATCGTTTTATCGGTATTCAGCCAGTTGGTTATCCCAGTAAACTCCGGAGCAGGGACGTTGGTATTAAAGAGCCCAGCCGTATCTTGTAGCGCGGCAGGGGACTCGCCCTTTAGAATATTCAACTGCGTAACGACCGGGGCGCTATTCTCAAAACCGTTAACTGCGGTACCCAGTGCCGGAAAAGTGTTCAGTAGCTGCAGTTGCAAGGTTTGATCGTAATTAGTATAAATTGCGATTGCTGCCAAGATCATGATAACCCCGAAAATCTGCTGGACTTTCCCGGTATATTTGGAAACTCCTTTTAGTTTAGTAATTATTTGTTGGCCACCGTAGGCAAAAATAAAAAGAGGAATACCAACTCCAACTACATAGGCAATAGTGACCAGCACAACATCCAAATTTACCTTTCCCATTGCCGCCAGTGTCGCAATTGTTGCCAAAATCGGCCCTGCGCAGGGTGACCAGACAATTCCAAGCGAAAGACCGGTAATAAACCCCGGTAAGAAATCATTTCCTTCTTTAACTTTTCCTCCAAAAACATTTCCAATCCGTGTTACCAGAACTTCAAATTTTGCATAGAGGGGAGGAAAAACCATGGATAGCCCGAGAAATGCGATTATGACAACCGCAATAATTCTTAAAATATTTGGATCAAGATGAAAGACCCTAACCAGAGTGGAAACCGCAAGTGTGAATACCGCGAAACTAATCATTACGCCGAGGGTAATTCCAAACGGTCTTTTGTGTCCTTTTCCCCCAACTGATGATGATAAGACAATTGGTAGAACAGGCCAGATGCAGGGTGCCAGGATTGTTGCAAGACCGGACAGAAGCGCAAAGAGCAGTAAAAGAACCATGACAAATTATATCAGATTACTCTGCTTACTCGCCCGGCTCCCGTGTATCGGAATATCTGGTTGAGATTTCAGTGACAACGCTTGTAAGATTTCTTGCAGCATCTCTCATAACTGACAGGTTTAAAGTATATGTGTCGTTATGAAACGTAATAAGTTGTATATCGTAAGCATCCAGGTTTGCCGACCGTGTATCTATAGTCCAACCTTCCGAATTTAGTTTTAATACGTACCATTTTGAGACATTGGGAACTTTGTCCTTAACACTCCAGGTTGCACTATATTTGATACCGTTGTACTTTTCAGCTTCATGTGGGTCCGTTGCAGTTCCTGTAAGCCTTGCGTTAGGAAATACCGGAATTTTCGGGAACTCTTTCAAAAGTTGAGCACTCGCATTTAATGCACCGTTAAATTTTAAGAATGTAAGCCCGAAAGTTATAATGAGTCCCAATATCAGAAAAGCAAGGAGTACTTTGTTTTTAATTACGAAGGCTGATTTTTTAAAAGATATCTGGGTAAACTCTTCAAGATATCGCATATAGGCAACTGTTTAAAATATAACACTGCGGTTTTACAGGTTCAATAGTAGATATTTATTTTCTTGAATTCCGGAGTACTTGTGAAGGTTCGATTAGTAAGTTTGGCCGTAGTGGTCAATTATAAGACCGATGTCAATAATATTTGCTACCCCGTCGTGATTAATGTCAGCTCGGGTGTTAGCAGGTGGGCGCTGAGCGTAGTTGTCGATAATTATACCGATATCAACAATGTTTATGGTTCTGTCGCTATTAACGTCAACTACTTGGGGATTAATAGTAGGCGTAGGGATTGGGGTAGGGGTACGGGGTCCGGGAGTCGGAGTGGGTGAGGATCTTGGTGTTGGCGTAGCGGCCCCGGTAGGTGATGGGGTTCCACTTCCAGGAGGGGTTACTACCCCTTTTGTAAATGTTTTTTGGTATATCGGGGTGCCTGAGCCCAGTTTATAAAGAGATACGGTAAACTGGGTATCGCTAAGTACGTCGGTAACCGCAAAAGCATCCACCGCCTGACAAAAATCGCTTCTCCCTGAAGCGCAACTATAATGAGGCGCACCGGCAGTACCGTCTACGAACTCTTCAATTGCGTGATTTGTCATTGCTGGATAACGGCTACTGTCCACCGTTACATGGGCAAGAACATGCTCATGCCCGTAGTAACCAGCTACAACATTAGGATGATTATTTAGGACTGTAACTAATCCTCCCGGCGCAGAAGAAGAATGGTCGTCAACATAATATAATGGGCCATGCCAGAATAAAAACTCAAGCTGAATCCCCCTCGCCTCCGCCGCTTTAAGATCATTATCCAACCAAGTGATTTCAGCGCTACTCATACTGGATACGTCACCGCCGGGAAGGTCAAGACCCACAAAATGAGCGTTTTGGTAGTCAAAAGAGTAGGTCATATCCGGAGTGAGAGCACTGTAATTAGTCGCCCCAACTCTTGTTGCAGTTGTGCTTTGGTTGAAAAACGTTGACCAGGCTGTACCGCTTCCCGAATCGTGATTCCCGCGCACTGGGAATGTAATATTCCCAATTCCGTTATTCGAGCTACCGTTTATATAACCGACCCAAGCTTGCATACAGCTGGTACTCCAACTGCCGCACAAGTCCCCATTAAAAAGAGTAAACACCGGCTGGGGGCTTAACGTTTTTACTTGGGTTGACTCTTGCCCCAAAATACTTGGGCTGTCGCGGCTGTCCCCCCACGTTACAAATCTAAAGCCGGCAAGTGTTTTTGAAGGATTAACAAGCGAAAACACAAATAAGCCAATTAATATCAAAAACAAATAGACTGTTTTTTTAATCCGAACAAGGTTTTCCATACATGTTATTGCAAAAATCTTTATAATTTGTGGAAAATTCAGATGTGATAGTTGTAAGACCGGTGTTTTGATCTCTCGTGAATGACATATTTAAGTTATAGGTTTTATTATAGAGTGTAATCAGTTGTACATCGCTAGCTTCCGAGTTTGCCGGCAGAGTATCTACAGTCCATCCGGAGGCTTTAAGTTTTTCAAGATACCATTTTGAAATATCAGGTACTTGGGCTTTACTGGTCCAGGTTGCGCTATATTTAACACCGATATACATAACCCCTTCGTGCGGGTCGGATGCCGATTTAGAAAGTGTCGCGCCGGGGTATATAGGAATAACCGGAAAACCCTGAGCAAGTTTTATATTGCTACCGCCCTGCGGTATAAACTGTGAGTAAACAAAGCCGGCAGTTAGGACTACTGCCACAATCGCGATTGCAACAAATAATTTCTGTTTGGAAATAAAAGAGGTAGGATTTCTGTTAGTTTCTTGAGTCTTCTTTTCAGGAGCTTCCATTGGTTATAGTGCCATGGCGATAATACTGAGGACTATTGCTCCGAGCCCGACCACGCCCATAATCATTGTCGGAAAATCAAAACCTGTAACAGGAATGGGCATGGATGTCGGAGTTGGAGTGGCACTGGGGGAACTTGTATCAGAACTTGTTGCGGTAGCTGTGGCTATCGGTGTGGCAGTCGGAGTGGCCGTTGAGCTGCTTCCGGCTGATGTCGGTGTTGGCGTGGCCGTGTGTCCAGGAGTTGCTGTGGGTGTGGCAGCTGATGCGCCACCTGTGCCAACTACAACCGACCCCGGAGCTGTCAAAATAAGAACGTTTTGGCCTTCAGTTAGCCCTGCCACCGCGCTACTTGAATCAAATGTAAAACTATAACTACCGGCGGGGGAGCCTGCCTTAACCATCCCCGAAACTGTTAATATACTAAGCCCTGATCCGTGTACTGCCTTTGTAGCATCAGCATTATAAACACTATAGTAAATCTTTCCGGTTGCATTATCTATACTATTTCTGATTTCCTGAAAACCTGTAATTGCCGGCCCTTGAGTAATACTTGTGACTTGAAAGATTTGAGGGTTAAAGTCGAGTACCAGATCAAAACCAATCGAGTTATTTGTTCCCGTATCCATCTGAACTGTGTAGGAGAAGGTATCGCCTGCATTCTTGTTCTGTGAAGCGGGTGTGATTAGCATCGAGGTGGCCGGAGCAGCACTACTATTAAGTTGCTGTTGTCTGAGGGCTAAAAATACTCCCACGGCGATACCGGCAACCAAAAATAAAGACCCTATCGTAATTCCTATTATCTTTCCTTTGGACATTGTTTTATTTTAAAATTAAATCAGATGCTTTCGGGAAAGCTCCTCCCGACCCGCTGACATAGACTTGGCTTGCGGGTAGAACGGAAAACTTGTAACCGGTTAATGGGCTTGGGGTCAAGCGGAATTTCATAACCGGTTTTGTGGGGTCAGAAACGGTTTTATTTACCGGATTTGTTATTAATGAATAAGAAAGGCTATTGCTGTCGAATTTTACAGTAATGGGACTTGCAAAAAAGCTGCCAGCCTCGGCTGAGTCTACATGGACATTACTTCTATCAAATGCAATTTTTAAGTCAAAACCCGATACTTTGGGAGCTTCCGGTCCCTGAAGATAGACATCAACCTCATCCGTTCCGACTTCTTTGGCAGACCAATAAAGACTTTGAGGCGTTGCCAAGTAAAATACCACAAACCCTATTAGCAACAAGACTAAGAGGCCTGCGATCATCAGCACTAGCTTGTTTTTAGGCAGATTATTCATCAGTTAATAAATTATAATAAATATTTACTCTACAGTCCATAATTATCTATTACGATGCCAATGTCAACTATATTCACAGTTCCATCGCCATTTACGTCGGCCCTCAGGTTGGGAGGAGGACTTTTGCCATAGTTGTCTATAATTATGCCGATGTCCACAATATTAACTCTGCCGTCGCTATTGACATCAGCTGCCGGATTTGCCGTGCCGGCAGTTGCGCAGTTGTCCCCGGTTCCTGTTGGAATACAACTTGTGTTATTAGTAATAATAAGCCGGTCGATTTTTGTGTTTGCCGATTTCCCGATTAGTTTTACCGTGTGAGCCCCAGCGGCAAGGTTAAAGCTTATCGTCTGACTCGTGCTGCCGTTCTGATAGTTTACCCAGGTCCAGGTGTTTAAGGGAATCACCGCGCCTCCGACAAGTGTCGGGCAGCCATTATCAACTTGGATATAGTACGAGTTTGAAGAATTACTACTCGCCATAATTCTGGACCAGACACGATAGCTTCCGGTGGTTGCTGCTGTAGCAGTGAACGTTGCAACACCCAGACTATTCGATACCGCTACACAATTTGTTGGTGCCGGTGTTGGGGTAGGTGTTCTAGTCGGTGCAGGAGTAGCGGTTTTAATTGGTGTGGGTGTCGGTGTAGAACCCGGGCGGGGTGTGCCGGTAGGATTGGGGGTTGGAGTCGGAGTAACGACGGGTGTTGGGTTTGGACCGCCGCCTGAGCTGATAGTAAAACTATCAGAAAACGTCCCCCCTGCAGCACGGATAAATTGAGCAGATAGCTGTGTTTGTGTGACGGTAAACTTTGTATACCCATATGTATTACTGTTAATCGCAGCAAAATAGCCTGCTTCTGAATCAGATGCGCTTACTCCATAGAAGCCATTTCCTCCCGTTCCATCAATAAGTAAGACCGATCCTACTCCTTTGGTATAGTTAGGTCCATTATTTACAATGCAGCTCGTCTGTACGGTACTCCTGGGCGCGCAAGTAAGCTGTTTACTCCTTTGATAATTATGATCATGTCCCTGTAAAATTAGGTCAACTTTTTTAGTTAGCAATGTGTCGAGGGTGGTTCCTATCTCATTGCTTTTCTGTCCAGTGCTAATGGAATTGAGATGATTGCCTACTATTACCCACAACCCCGCTGCTTTGGCTGAGTCTATGGAAGTATTGAGCCAATTAGTATCTACGCCGTAAAGTCCAGGACTAATCATAATAACCCGCATCAGGGGACTTGTGGTTGGATAGTCAAAATAATAATCTATGCCGTAGGACCCACTAAACTGTTGGCCTAAGTTAGATATTTTGTGGGGGAGCCCTTGTACATAGGTTGCAATACAACAACTGTCGTGATTCCCCTCGACTATCTCATAGGGAAGAATTGTGCCAACAATACTTTTGACCCAGGTCGGCCAGCCAGAAGGGCCTCCCTGACTGTCATAACTAAAATCTCCAACGTGTAGGAAAAAGTTAAGATTAGCTCCAGCGGCCGCGCTTAATACAGCTTGACCATTACTACTTCCGCCCATGTCTCCGACGGCTCCGAATGTCACTGTTGCGGTACTTTGAGCGTGAGACTGAAATGGAGTTCCGTGGAGATAGGTATACACATAGACGAACATCCCAATAAGCACTACCGGCAGAACAATAAAGCGATATTCTCTTATCCTCTGGATGATTTTTTTAATCATTGTGGTCTTACTTTAAATTCACAGTTGTATTTTTTGTATCTGTTAACGCCGATCCGCTCACTCCTATTGCAGTAATGTTTGATTCAGGTAGCAGCTTGACCTCTGTGCTTCCAACAGTTTTTGAGACAGGTCTCAAGACGAGTGTGGCAATTTCGTCTGCACCCTGGATGGGCGCACTTTGCGGGTCCGGCCCAAGCCCAACTCCGAATGTAATTCTTCCTCTGCCTTGATCGATCTTTTTTATGAGTACCGGTTTACCTCCCAATAAATCACTCCCTTTTATTGACTCGTATTGGAGTAGAGTTGGATCGTAGGCGATCTCAAGCTGTACTCCCGTCACTTGATTTTCGTTTGCATTAATGTAGACGCTAATGGTTACTTTTCCATTTGCATCGGGAGTTATAGGTTTGGGTTCTAGCCATAGGGTTGTTTGGGCAAGAGTGGAAGGGGGGTAGGTTGGATTATTGGATGTACTTAATCTACTAAGTAATCCTTGGTTGTTCTTAAGATTATTTTGCCGAACTATAATAATAAATAGTAATAGCCCGAGACCTAAGAATGCAACTAAGACAATGATTATACGTTTAGACATATAGCGCTACTATAGCATTAATAGTCGCCATTTTTTATTGACTTGTCAAGTAGTTGACCTTACGATTTATCTCAGTCCAAATACCCGTAGTTATTTATTAACAGAAAGACTTTTTATGAGTAATTGAATTTTGCCCTGCTCACTTTGATTAAGAAGCGGGAGGAGATTTTTCAAAAGAGCTATCGCTTCTGTATCACGGCCGAGATGATGGAGTGAATCAGCCAAAATTATATATATAATTGGACTGTAGGGAAAGGCCTGATTATCCTGAGAAAGTTGAAATACAGCCTTATAATCTTGTTTTTTATATGAAAGTATCATTCGATTATGAAAAAGGGTAAGGTCATTTCCCGTTCCCTTTAACTCCTCCGCATTAGAGAGCATCTGATCTGCTTTATCAAGCTGATTATTTTGCAAATAGACACTGGCTAAATTAATAAATATTGATCGTTTTTCCTGGTAAGCCAGTATTTTTGGGTCAGACTTTAAGGCTAGAAAATACTCTTTCTCGGCAGCCTCCAGATTTTGTTTTTTAAAGTAGTAGTTACCTAAATAATAATATCCTTCCAGAAAGTGAGAGTCGTGGAGAACTTCCGGCTGAAACAGTGTGTAGTCATCTTTAAAATGAAAACCGCCCCAAAAAGTACTCATAGCCATGACAAGAATCCAGAACCCAACAACTACAAGGATGAAAATACCGTGGGTATCAAAAGATTTTCTTAGGAAGCGAACAATAAGTATCACGAGCGCACTAAAAACAACAAGTGGTAAATACCCATAATGTGGAGAACCAATTCGTGGAACAGGAATAATATTTAGTGCAGGCGTCAAAAGAATTAAGCATAAAATGATTGCTCTCCCTAATTCGGATTTAATTCCCCTTTTAATAATAAGTACTACAAGAATTACCAATGCTATAAAGATTAACATTGGAATAGGCGTGAATAGTCCTACAACCGGGATCGCGTCACTGAGGGGTGGACGCACGGGACTAACAAAATCTATTACTAATCGAGATAGAACTGATAAGCGGGTTCCTATTGCATCAGAGAAAGAAAGGGGAGGGCTTGACGCTCTCCAAAGCTCTGGTACTGCTCGCTGGCGAAATAATATATATATCCCAAATACAATCACTTCAGAGATATAGAGACTCAACTGGGATTTTTGCTTTATACTTTTGAGTTTATTTTTTTTCTGGATTAACTCCCAAAAAATAATGATTGCGGGGACAATCACAATAGCTGTTTCTTTGGAAAAAAGTGCCAGCAAAAAACAAGTTGCGGCAAGAACCTTATAAAGTTCCCGCCTTTGAAGTCTTGCCTCTTTATGGAAGTAGGCAGTCAGAAGAGTAAAGAGTGTCAAAAAAAGTTCCTGTCTGTGCGTAATTGCACCGACCTCCAACCATGAGAGGGGGTGAACTCCAACGATAAGCATTGCCAGAAGCATTTCTACTGCGGTAAAAGTAAAAAAAACAGACAGAAAAAGAGGTACTACGGCGGTAACTGCAGTGTGGAGCAAAGTATTTGTTAGATGGTATCCTGTGGCATTTGTTTTATAAAGCGCATAATCTAAACTATTGGTAAATGTAACAAGGGGCCTGTAGAATCCTGTTTCTCCAAATCGTGTGACTAACATAATAGGATAGTCCGAAAGAGGAATGATAGTTCGCCCGGCTTCAATATCCCCATGATCAAGCCAGGTAAATCCACTATTTAGATAAGACGCGTGGGAAAGAAAAGTGAATACGAGGACCGTAATATACAGTATTTTGGCAGAATTTTTTTTCAAAAATCTATTCATGTATATTGCTTCGCGTCCACTATATTATAATAAAATGCTTAAAATGAAAATTACCCCTCTAATATATTTTTTGTGCTTAAGCTTCTTTTTTCTTACTTTTTCAATACCTTCCGCACATGCGCATGATGCATCTCTTACCTACACGTCCATCACCGTAACCGGCACTATGATAGACGTGGCTATAACTACCCCCTACAATAATATTTTGGGATATTATCCGATACCAAATAAAACAATTGACAATATTGATCTTAAGTTTTTTCAAAAACCTTTTGAAAATGGATTCGTTATTCAAAATGATGGACAAAAATGCATACCTAACCTAATAGATGTTAAAAACATCACTGATATAAAAGGGATCGCCTACCACTTCCGGTATACGTGCAAAAACTCAATAGATAAACTGCATTTTACTTATAATTTATTTTTCAATATTTCAGAAATTCACGAAAATATAACCGATATTCAGGTTGATAAATTTAGGCAGCAGCTTATATTTTCAAAAACTAATCCGGTTCTTGATATCGACTACCCGTCCATAAAATCCAAGATAAATAATTTCCAAATGCTCGTAACTATTGGCACGTTTCTAAAAATTGGCATCCTGCATATTTTGACCGGGTATGACCACATTCTATTTTTAATAAGCTTACACATCATAACCAAAAACATTAAGAGTCTTCTAAAAATTGTTAGTGCTTTTACGCTGACACACTCAATCACGCTTTCGCTTGCTACCATGGGCATATTTGTCTTACCTGCCCGTTTTACAGAATCAATGATTGCCGTATCGATTGCCTATGTTGCCTTTGAAAACGTAAAAATCGTATCCAGTCCTCAAGAAAATACTAGGTTGGGATTTATAAATAAATTGTTTTTTACAAATCAGTCTAAGCGGTGGATGATTAGCTTTTTTTTCGGACTGATACACGGATTCAGCTTTTCGTCGGCGCTTCGGGATCTTGGACTTCAGCAGCAAAGTCTTGTTTTTTCGCTACTTTCCTTTAACGTTGGGGTTGAGATTGGCCAACTTATTATTATTGCACTAATGTTCCCGGTATTATGGTATATCAGGCGACAGGTCTGGGAAGTAAAAGCGGTTAAAACCGCTTCGGTTGTTATCGGGTGTATTGGAGTATTTTTATTTACTCAGAGGCTGTTTTTTTAATAGCGAAGATTAATTTATTTCTATCAGCGTCTTGTTATAATTTGTCTACCGGGATATCAACCAATATACTAATAGTATAAGGATTAGCACTTTCGCCTCTCCCAATGCTTAAGACGATCGATTGGCCTGCCTTTGAGAATTTTAACGACTGCTCAGTGAGATCATTTTCATCTTGAACCGAGACTTTTTTCCAACCTTGCTTGGTAAGTTCATTAGTGTACCAACCCGCAATTTCGGTTATAACATTGTCCCCGCCAACCGTCCAGTCGGCGCTAAAGCCGTTTACACCGTCTGTCCCTCTAGTTTCTTTACGTGAACTTGAAATTCGGGCTCCAGGATAAACCGGAAAATCCGGGAACCCTGGTGCAAGACTACCCTGGAACTCTGTAAAGTTTGGGTCTTTTGGTGTAAGTACTGCAGCAAACGAGCTTGTGCCTACGGTACTGGTATTTTGCTGCAGCCTGCGAGTTGCAACCACAACTACAGCTAAAGACAAAACTACCACAAGGCTGCTGGAGATGATAGTAATAGTTCTTTTCATTTTAGTGGCAAGCTACCGCTGACCCCTGATCCGTAAATGACGACCCTGTGATTGGCATAAATGTAAAGTCGTAACTTGCCGGATGCAATGTTAGTTTAAGTATACCAAATGTAACATCGTTTTTAACCTCACTGTTTTTAGCACTTGTTACGAACTGTGTAAAGTTCCTTCCGCCGGTTCCAACTACAAACTCCCTTACCCCTTTCCCCATATCCAAGTTTCCTTTGGCGTCCTGCGGGGCAAAGCGCTCGTAGTTGTGTTCATGGCCGTTAAGAATTAGCTCTGCTCCATTGTCATATAGCGCCTGGTAAAGCGGGGCCACCGCCGGTGTTGCCCGACTCCCCGATGTATAAAGCGGGTGATGGAAATATGCCAGAACACATTGATGGGGATTTGATTTGAGATCTGCTCGAAGCCAAGTTTCTTGAGGAGAACCGGCCTGGCAGCCCCCGGCGCTGCCGCAATTACTGTTTAGCGCGTAAAGTCTCCACGCACCAACGTTAACTGCATAATAACCTTTGCCTCTATCGCCCGCGACACCCGTCGCGTTTCCTACTCCGTTGAAATAATCAAAATAGCCGCTGGCCCCTGATGTTAAATATTCGTGGTTGCCCACTGACGGAAACGTAATGCTTTTAAATTTACCCCAGGAAGGGTTGTAGTAATTTTGAAAGTCGGAAAGAGTCCCTTCTTCGTACTGAACGTCTCCGAGGGGAAGAACTGCAACCGGATTTACTGCGGTCAGGAGCGCTGCCGTTGCAACCTGTTTACATGCGGCTCCTGTACTTCCGACCCCACAGGCAATGTCTCCCGCTGCAGCAATAACAGCGTCCCCTCCACCACCGGTTGGCGGTTGAGTCGGAACCGGAGTTTTAGTTGGTGTAGCGACAGGGGTAGGAGTTCCGGGACGGGGAGTTGATGTTCCGGTACTTGGGGGAGGGGTATTTCCGGAAGCTGAGAAAACAACATATTTTCCGCCAGAAGCGGTACTATCGGACCCAATAGTTACCGGGCCCTGAAGGGATGCGGATTCCGCTTCATAGCCATTGGTTTGGGCTGCTCTGACACTGAGAATAACCATGAAGAAAACTGCCAATAATACTACTGAAAATGTGACTAACCTAATATATTTTCTCAAATTAGATCGCATGATAAATGTTATACGAATTCTTTATAGGGTGCAAGAAAGCTATGATATTCGAAATTGACAGTAGAGGAAGATGTTGTTAGCATCTGTAATTGTGATTAAGAATAACGCTAGATTTGTTTTAATAGCTGTTGTAATTACCGGGATTCTTGTCCTGACGAAACTATACTTTGCCTCTGGTCCTAAACCTTCTCCAGTTCCAAAGCAGACAATAATTAATGTGTTTCCAATTGGCAATTCCAATATGTCCGGGACAGCAACTTTAGAAGATATAGCGGGAAGCGGCGTAATTTTGTTAAAGTTTCCAAGTTTATCCGATGATAACGAATCGATAGTTCCGGCTTATATTCACGAAGGCACGTGCCGAAAAATGGGTAAGCTAAAATATACACTGGCAGTTCCTGATGCAGGAGAATCAGAAACGGATTTGGATATAACAGTAGATCAACTCAAACAACTGGCTCCGTTAACTATAGATTTGGAGAAATCGCTAAAGGATAAAACGGTTCTGGCCTGTGGAGACATAACAAGATAATTTAGAAGTTTTTTAGTGACAAAGAATAGTTCCGGAGTCAGTAAAAGTTCCACTGGTTGTTTCGGGAACAAATTTATAGTCCGTACTACCCGAATGAAGTGTAAGTTTTAGAACACCGAATGTAGTAGCGTTGGCGGTAGCGGAGTTTGCAAGTGATGAAACTATTGAAGTATGGTTTGCGCCTCCCGTACCAACAACGAACTCGGTTATGCCATTTGTTACCGCGTTACCGCTTGCGTCTTGGGGTTTGAATCTTTCATAAATATGGTCGTGTCCTGTTAAAACAAGGTCAACTCCTTTTTGATACATCAAGCTAAACATCGGTTGTGAATTAGCGTTGGCTCTGCCTCCTTCCGAATAAAGAGGAATGTGATAGTAAGCAAGAGTGCATGTATTTGAGTGATTTGCTAAGTCGGTCTGTAGCCAAGTATATTGTGGTGAACCAGAACCGCAACCACCTGCAGAACTGCATTGGGTATTAAGTGAAATAAGGTGCCAACTGCCGATATCGTAGCTGTAATACCCCTGAGAAGGATTTCCTGCCGCACTACCAAAATAGCCATAATATCCTGCCGCCCCTGTGTTTGCGGAGGTACAATCAGAGGCACCCGAGGTTAGGTATTCGTGATTTCCAACTGCGGGGTGAATTATAGATTTGGACTGCCCCCATGAAGGATTAAAAACTTGGGCAAATGCCTGGGCAGAGCCGCAATAATATTGAGTGTCTCCGAGCGTTAGAATTCCTGCCGGTGTCATTGGAGGAATTAGATTATAAACAGCCTGAGCGCTACAGGTTGTTCCTAGTTTGCAACCGATATCTCCCGCAGCGGCAATTACCGGGTCGCCTGAAGATATTGGCGTTGGAGTCGGGGTAACTATCGGTGAAGGTGTGGGCGCAAGTGTCGGTGTAGGCGTTGGAATTGGAGTGACCGTTGGGGTAGCGGTTGGGGTGGGTGCGATTGTTGGGCTTGGGGTAGGTAATGCCGTAGGTGTTGGAGTTACCGTCGGTGTCGGAGTTGAGCTGTCAGAATAGACGACCACAAGCTGAGGAGGTGTCGCCGACTCGCGACTCCCAAGACTTTCCGCGGTTGAGTTTGTTGTCAAAAGTAAAAAGCTATTTAATCCATTCCCTGTGACTGCCGAAGTTATATCAGTACTATACCAAGTGCCGGCTTTCAAGGCTCCGGATGTTCCCAAAATCGGGGCATCATATGCCGGCGCATTACTGTAAGTAATAGTTGTTTCCCCCCAGGCGGTATCGGAAACCCTATGAATTTCAAAACCAGTGGACTGTGCGCTATTTGCATAAATTTTTAGAGTTGCCGAAGAAACGGTACCGGTAATTCCTGTCACATTAAAACGAAGATAGCTTCTTACAATTGGAGACCCATCTATTCTAATCTGAGTAGTGGTACCGTTGTTTGTTGTGGGATTCCCGGCGTCGACATAGGAGTCAGCGACGGGATTCAGGGTAAGGGTTAGGAGTGAAGCCGAGACCTGTTTAGATAAGCCGAAAGTAAGGGCCGAAATGATTATTATCAAAAGACAAGCCAGAATGAAATTCTTCATTCAGGTGAATTTATCACTTGCAGGACAATAATGCAAATTTAACTAATCGGAACTTTTCTTGCATATCGGGGCTTACTAACTTAATATTTAAGCATGCCTTTTAGCGAGAGAATTAAATTTCTTTTAATGGATAAATGGAAAATTTTGGGGTTTTCGGGCCTTATTGCTATTGTTTTAACAATCCCGGTTACCGTTTTACTTGTTAAGAATCAACGAGCTCCAAGTTCTTCGGAAGCCGCGCAAAGCAATGCTTATGAAGCAGAATCCGCGACTCTGTCTGGGCCTGCAACGATTGGTAATGACAGTGCTGCTTCGGCCGGAAAGTATGTAGTTTTTTCTTCGACTGCCACAACTACCCCCACACCAACAGCTCATCCTCCGACCAACCCACCGACAAACCCCCCGTCTCCAACGCCCGGAACTCCTGCACCGTTAAACGGGTTTCAGCCGAATCCTCCTTATTACACGACTTTCTTTTATCTTTGGTTCCAGAATCCAAACACCGATAGCGGTTGGGGTTACTGGACAGACCATGGAGGTAACCCTCCAAATACCTGGTTCTCGCACTATATTCCCGATCCAAATCCATCCGCGCTTGACCCGCCTAACGAACTTTACAGTGCCAGTAACTACAATAACTTCAAATGGCAGGCAGGAAAACTTAAGGAGGCAAAAATTAGTGTAGCTATAGCCTCGTGGTGGGGCCAGGGTACACGTGAGGACGGGGCCTTTAACAATATTATCAATTCGTTTATGGGCAGGAGCGATAATCCATATCCGCGCCTGAGGTGGGCGATGTATTACGAAAACGAGGGCTTCAGTGATCCGTCTGTCAGTCAGTTGGTCAGCGACCTTAACTATATAAAGGCCAAATATGTGGGAAGTCAATATTTGTTGAGGGTAAACGGCAAGCCGGTAATGTTTGTTTATGCTGGTGCAAATGACGCCGGCGGTATGGCACAAAGGTGGAAGGATGCCAACGCTCAGGTTGGGAATACTTTTTACACAGTACTTAAGGTGTATGGAGGATCTCCAACTGATCCAAATCAGCCCGACGCCTGGCATCAGTACGCCCCGGCTGCAAGGAGCGGCTCAGGACCGGGTTATTACTTTGTAAGCCCGGGATTTTGGCTGGACGACGGCTCAGCCGAGCGTCTTCCAAGAAACCCGACAGATTTTGAGGCCGCGGTTAGAAGCATGGTCTCGGCAAATGTTACCTGGAAATTAATTGAAACCTGGAATGAGTGGGGAGAGGGAACTTCAGTGGAACCCGGGGAGCAGGTTAGAACAAATACAGGAACCGGTAAAGATGAAATTGATCCGAACGGATATCAGTTCGGAAATTTATATATTGATATCTTAAATAGAAATTTGCCTGCTCTTCAGTAAATTACATACCGGTCAAAATACCGATCTTGAAAGTTGTCAGAAAGTCGCGTATTGCCGAGTTATGAAACGGTATTGAATTAAAAAGTACTGTTGCGTCATTCCCGCAGCCTTTGAGAATGCCGTCGCCTCCGGGATGCTGACTAATAAACGAAGTCATATCGTAAACGGACCCTTCAATAGCTGTCCAGCAGTCGGTTTTCGTCTTATGCTTTGCTACTTCGCTAAGGGCTATGGACCGTGTTATCTCGGAAGTTTTGGGTCCAGGTGTACTTTCTCCGCCTGATGTATAAGTAGTTTGGTTCTCCCTAATAATAAAACCGATACCAAGGATTAGAAGTAGTACGATGCCAAGAACAATATATTTTTTCATTCAATTTATTATATATTGAGAAGATCCTCTTTTGCTTTCCTGGATAACTTCTTGAGAGTTGCCTCCCGTTTTAATGCCTCTGATTTGGTGGTGAATTCTTCTTTATAAATTATTTTTTCCGGTTTATGGCTTTTGGTATATCGGGCTCCTTTGCCTTCAACGTGATCTTTGAATCTTTTTTCAACATCATTTGTCGAGCCGGTGTAGTAACTGCCATCAGTACAGAGAAGAATGTAGGTGAACCACTTGTAGCTTTTTACCACAGAAGCCTAAGATATTTAAATTTCTCCAAATATTTACCGCCGAATTTTAAGGAATCAAGGATATCATTAACAGTTTGTTTATCAAACTGGCTTTTATGGAGTAAAAGCGCTGCCTTTTTGGTTTCAAGGTCGGCAGTGTAGTCAAAATCAAAATTAGCTCCGGCCTCGTCGGTTAAAAGGATATCAAAAACCGAATGCGGTTCAATTCCTTCCTTCATATGCTCGGGAAAGAATGATCTGTCTCGGGAAAATGGATAGGCAGCGTCGATTACCGCCTCACCAACTTTTCTGTGATCGCGGTGTTGAACAAAGTAGCCATCATTATTATATGTGTTTGTATAAATCAAACCGGGCTCAAGAGTACAAACAATATCTGCTTTATATTTGCGGACGTATCTTGACACCTCCCCAATTAATTTATAATCGCTTTCAACTTCTCCGTCTTTATAGTTTAAACAGACGATGTTTTTCTTAGGAACTTTTAGAAATTTCAAGGCCGCAGCTTCCTCTGCAATTCTTCTACCGGCCAATTTTCCCTCCGAGATGAAATCATCCTTACTTCCGCGGGCTCCGTTAGTTACGGTTACCACATAGACGTTTTTGCTTTCACTTGTTAGTTTGTTAATTAGGGCACCAAAGAAAACAATAACATCGTCGGGGTGGGCGGTTACGAACAATATATTCTTTTTATTGTCAAAAATTTGGTTGTAAGTAAACACGATTTTAGTTATTTTACGCTGATTGCAAGAGTTTCGGAAGTAATTCTTTATATTTGTCAATTTTTTCCGTCTTAGTTATTAATGCATACCTGGGAGATGGGGAGGGCAGAGTAACTAGTTGCACCGTCGGATATTTTCCAATAGTACTTTTAAACTCCCGTTTGAACAAATGTCCGGCAAGCTTGCTTGAGAAGAAAATCTTTTCGATTTTATTTCT
>JBGQJK010000003.1:0-66250 GCA_041499035.1 Patescibacteria group bacterium | reverse complement strand
GGTATTCAAAAGCCTTTTCCGGCTAAATTCTTCGCTTCCTCGGTTGTAAACATGCTCTCGGGAATTGTTTTTCTGAGTCTGGATATAATTCTGGCCAAACTTTTCCTAAGCCCGGCAGACGCCGGACGCTACACCCTTATTTCCCTTGTTGGAAAGATGATTTACTTCTTTGGATCACAATTTAGCCCGTTTATTATCCCCCTTATTAGCAGGCACGAAGGGAAAGGTGAAAAATCCGAATCAACTTTCAACAAACTTCTGATTGCTACCGCTATTTCTTCACTAATAGCATTTGTTGGAATCGGAATATTTGGTAAATACACCGCCCCGCTACTTTACGGTTCAAAAATCCTTTCAGTAACGTCATTTTTACCAATATATACATTCGCCATGGTTTTTCAAACCCTTGCAAATAGCATCGTGCTTTATCATCAGTCCAAAAATGAACATGGTTTCCCATACCTTGGCTTCGTATTTTCCCTAATTCAAGTAACCGGAATGCTTATTTTCCATGCAGACATTTCAGAACTGGTGGATGTCATGTTCTTTGGGGGAATGTTCTACTTCGCCGCAATGTTAACCATGCATTTTAATTATCAAAAGCTTAAATCGGTAGCCAGAAACACTTTAGACTTTCTCGGACTTTTTGCACCAACTTCAACTCTAGCCCCGGAAGTTACCAAAGATAAACTAAACATTCTAATATTCAATTGGCGCGATACAAATCATGTCTGGAGCGGAGGAGCAGAAGTATACGTTCATGAACTGGCAAAAAGGTGGGTAAAAATGGGCCACGAGGTGACCCTCTTTTGCGGTAACGATACGACTTCGCCAAGAAATGATAGTATTGACGGAGTAACTATAATTAGACGCGGAGGCTTCTACACAGTATTTCTCTGGGCCTTTTTATACTACATAACAAAGTTTAGAGGTCATTTTGATTTGATCATCGATTCCGAAAATGGAATTCCGTTCTTCACGCCAATCTATGCTAAGGAAAAGGTGTATCTTTTGATTCACCATGTTCATCAAGACGTTTTCCGAATACGACTTAAGCCCCCCATATCTTGGGTTGGACTTTTACTCGAAAAATACCTTGTGCCATTGGTTTACAAAAACACCGAGGTTATAACAGTTTCACCATCCAGCAAAGCCGATATTTTGGAGCACAAGCTAACACGAAAAGAGCCTCACGTGATTTATAATGGAGTAGATCTTGACATCTATAAGCCAGGTAAAAAATCGGTTAACCCGATGGTTCTTTATTTAGGCCGCCTTAGCCCGCAAAAAAGTTTAGCTGTATTTATTAAGAGCGCCAAAAAAATTATTAGGAAAGTTCCTAACGTGGAATTTATTATTGCAGGGGACGGGACAGAAAGAAAAAATCTCATAACTCTTGTAAAATCTCTACATCTTGGAAAAAGGATTACCTTTACAGGAAAGGTTACTCAGTCGGAAAAAGTTGAACTCTATCAAAAAGCATGGGTCTTTGTGAACCCCTCACTTATTGAAGGCTGGGGGATAACCTCAATAGAAGCAAATGCCTGCGGGACACCTGTAATCGCATCAAATGTCGCGGGGCTTAGAGACTCCATTCATAACCCACATAGCGGCTTATTGGTTCCATATGGCGATATAGAAGAATTTGCAAAAACCACGGTAAGCCTTCTGAAAGACAAAAAAACAAGAAATTCGATGTCTAGCGAATCCGTAGAATGGGCTAGCCACTTTGATTGGGATAAAAGTGCGGTTGACTGCATGAGCTTATTCTAAACATATGACAAAATCTGCTAATCAGAAAACACAAGTCTCAATCGGAATTCCGGCACACAATGAGGAAATTAATATCATAAAACTCATTGTCGCGCTTTTGGAGCAAAAGCGGAAAAGTTATGATCTGAAAGAAATTATCGTAATTTCCGACGGAAGCAACGATAATACTGTCAGGAACATTCATGCAATAAACAATAAACTGATTAAAGCCATAGATGCAAAAAAAAGGATGGGGCAGAATTTCAGGCAAAACCAGATAATCGGGATGTTTAAGGGGGATGTCATAGTCTTTGCAGAAGCCGATACTCTTCCGGAAAACGACATGGTAGTAGAAAATTTAGTATCAGAATTCCGCAAGCATGATTCGAAAAAATTAGCCGCTGTAGTTGGTTGGTATAAACCAGCGACACCTAAAGGATTCTATCAAAAAATAACTTACGCGGGAGATAGACTAAAAAAGAACATCTATAAAAGCTGGAAAAATGGAAATAACATATATTGGTTAGGTGGACATTCAATTAAGGCATTATCTAGAAATTTTGCAAAAGAACTAAACCTTCCGTTAGATGTTGCTGAAGACGCATATATATACTTGAGATCCAAAACGCTGGGATATGAATTTATAATGATAGATAACGCTAATATGTATGGGGGTATGATTTCCGATTTCCCCGACCAAGTAAAACAAAGTAATAAGTTTATTAGCGGAGTCAACTCTATTGAAAAATACTTTAGTAAAGACGTCAGGTATAAATAATAAAATATACCAAAAACTTTATTATTTAATTATATTCTTGAAGAACTTATAAAAAATCGACTCTGGACATCACTTTATATTTTGACTTTTGTTTTAAACAGACTATTCTCGCACAGCAAAAATACGCTTAACCCAAAATATAAAGAATATAAGTCAACAAAAAAAATACTGCGAAATTAAGATGAAAAAAACTATTACAGTTAGTGTAGCCATAGCAGCATATAACGAAGAAGAATATATCGGCCAGTTGCTCGAGAACATTCTTAGCCTAGACAGTGGGGATTATACGCTAGAAAAGATCTTAGTTGCTGATGACTGCAGCGAAGATAATACTGCTAAAATAATATCCAACTACTCTAAAAAATACGGGAAGATTTATTGTTTAAGATCGGACATGAGGTCAGGTAAAATCTTTCAATTAAATAGATTGTTTACCGAGAACAAAAGCGATATTCTTATTTGCCTTGATTCCGATGTTAAGATCTTTGATAAAAACCTAATTAACAAAGTCGTCGAAATCAGCAAGCAAAGCAGCGCCGATCTACTAGCTTTCCATGATCAACCCCTCAAAGCAAGCACTTTTGCTGGAAAAGTAATTAATTTTTTAATCGAGATATGGTACGAGATTCGTAACAATATTAATAAAGGAGACTCAATTCACAACATGCATGGATGTTCATATGCAGTTAGCAAAAAATACGGCAAGACTATTAGTATACCTAAGCAGGTAATTAGCGATGATGAATTTATTTACATAGATTCCCGCCTAAAAAGAATGAGGTTTTATTTCGCAAAAAATATAAACGTTTATTACAAAGCACCGGACAATTTAAAGGATTATCTAAGACAGGCAACAAGACACCAAAATACATATTTTGACATAAAAGCATATTTCGGACCTAAAATTGATATCTATTACAAAACACCATACAGATTAAAGATTACCGCTGCGATCAAGATGTTTGTTAAAAGCCCCATTCTTTTTATAGCTGCAATATGCCTTAAACTTTATTTGACCGTTGCGAAAAACTTAACCGACAGAGACTTACGCATAAGTAATTGGGACAGAATAAAATCAGCATATGTTAAAAATTGATATAGGAATACCGGTTTATAACGAAGAAGCAAATATTAAAACTTTGCTTGAGAGCGTCTTGGCTCAAAAAGAGGATGGATTTATCATCAGCCAAATCATAGTTTCCTCAGACGGATCAAGCGACAAGACGGTCAGTATTGCCAGATCGCTTAAAAACCCCAAAGTGACAGTTATCGCAAATCCGGACAGGCGGGGAATAGCCAGGGGCCTAAACCAAATTATCTTAAAGACGAAAGGTGATGTGTTGGTTACACTCGACGGAGATATTGCTATTCACGATAGCACTTTTATAAAAAAACTTACCGGCCCGATAATTTCGGGTAGCGCCGACTTAACCTCCT
Source organism: Patescibacteria group bacterium (assembly GCA_041499035.1). Taxonomy (GTDB): domain Bacteria; phylum Patescibacteriota; class Microgenomatia; order UBA8517; family UBA8517; genus DATFUL01. The sequence goes on along the minus strand of JBGQJK010000003.1, from coordinate 62,283 downwards.
CGGCAATAGCAGAGAAACTGCCGGCCAGCTTCTATGGCAAGATTGTTTTTGTAAGCATGCTCCTGAAGGAAGTCCTGTTTGGGGTCTTTAAAAAAGGCAACAATGTATACACATGTCACGGTCTGGCCCGGTCTTACTCAAAAAAGTTTTTTAAGTCACTGCACTTTCCGTCATCGGTCGGCAATGATATGTATTCATATCTAAGATGCGTCAGTGAAAATTTCAGATATCAATATATCGGGAATGCAGTCGCCTGGTACAAGGTACCGGAAAACTATGGAGATCACAAAAAACAAAGCACACGGTTTTTCAACACGATACTTGAACAGAAAAAATATTTTGATTCAAACCTGGTCGAGGCCGAAACAAAAATTCCGGAAAGAGATTATGCGCTAGCTATCCTTAAATCTCTACCCATATTAATCAATTTCCCGATTCATTCTATTGCCTATTTTTTCCTCCAGCTTTATATGAGACTGAGATCAGGCAACAGCAAACAGGGGGAGACCTGGTCGATTGCCGCAAGTACTAAAAAAAATGATTAATCTTAAAAGAAATATCAAGTTGTTTTTTCAATCACCGATAGAGTTTTTGTGGTCATACACCTACCCCACGGATAAGAAAATAAAAATATTTCCATATGATCCGGATGTAAATAAAACAGGGAAAAATTTAAAAAACTTAATATCTAAAAATATTCCGGGGTTAACGGTATATCTTATCGGTTCCGCGGCTTTCAAAATTTCGGGACAGAGGGACATAGACCTAATAGCATTATCTGATCCGAAACATTTTCCCAAATATCTTCCGGGACTTGTAAGACTATTTGGAAACGCCGACAAAACAAGAAAAGAGTTTGTAGAGTGGCATTTTACCAAGAACGGCTGCGAAATCGAGCTAATTCTAGGGGACCCCAATAGCAGAGTCTGCCGAGGCCCGCTGAAATCGTTTAACATACTAAGTTCAAATAAATCTCTGCTTAAAGAATATGAACAAATTAAATTGAAATCCAATGGACTTTCGATGCGGGAGTATAAAAGGGTAAGGTTGGAATTTTTTAACAGGATAATTAGGGAAAACAAGGAAACTAAATAAAATGAAAAAGAAAGTCTTTATTTTAATGAGAAGGTCGGTTTACATCTTACTTTTTGCAATCGGCAAGGTATTAAAACTCCGGGGTCCCCAAGTAACGATCCTTTGCTACCACAGCATCGACACAGATGGCTGGGATTTTAGCGTAGCCCCAAATGACTTTAAGAAGCAAGTGAAATTTTTGGCAAAAAATTACAAATTTATTACTTTAAAGGAGCTTCAAGATTTCTTAGCCGGAAAGCTTAGTATTACCAAACCTTCGATTCTTATTACATTTGATGACGGATATAAAAACATCCTAAAAATTAAAACATTTGTTAAATCGCTAAATATAAGACCCGCCGTATTTCTCATTGGGGATACAAAGAATGCTAATTATTCGGAACTAGCAACCCGAAGAGAATTCCTAAATAAAAACGATGTTTTTGCCCTTACAAAAAACGGCTGGGCAGTCGGAAGTCACACTTCTACCCATCCTGACTTGTTAAAACTTAGCCCTCCCGCCATAAAACAAGAGATTACAGGCTCAAAGAAAAGTCTGGAAAAAAATCTGGGAATCAAAATTAAATATATTGCTTATCCTAGAGGCAAATACGACAAAACAATTCTTAATACAGCCAAAAAAGCCGGCTATCTGCTTGGTTTAACTATGAATGACGGCGAAATCACGATAAACACAAAACCTCTGGAAATTCCACGTATTGGTGTTGACGGCACACACTCATTTGCAGAATTTAAAGTTCTAGCTAGCCCTCTTGTCTCGACTTTCAGGGGATTTATAAAAACAAATATTTTATGAAACTACTTATTGCACCGCTACATTACTATATAAACGAGAATTCAGGAAGCGAACATACACGTTCTTTTGAATATCTAAAACAAATAGCAAAAGACAAAACTTTTTCGGGTGATGTTCTGGTAGGGTATTCGGGTATCAAACAAATAGGAAACTTCAAAATTCACAATTTATTTGATGAGAAACCAAGCCATATCAGTAATTTCAAACGGATTCAATTCATTTTTCTAGTCTTTATAAAATCATTGGAATTAATGAAATCGAATAAATATAATTGTATTTGGCATCAGGGTCCGTTTGCTATTGACTCTACGTTTAGCCCTCTGGCAATATGGAATAGAAAAAAGATCAGATTTGTAATCGGACCTGTTTATTCACCATTCGATATGCGGTTTTTTAATAATAAAAATATTAAAGGCAGGAGACGGACGTTTTTCGAAAAGATTGATGCGTTAATTTATGGCCTTCTATATAAGATTTTTAAACCACTGTCAACACTTACTCTCAATATGTCAAATCAAATAATCACGATTGATTCGGCCGGCGAAAACACAATTAGACAAAAGGGAATTGGTCATGTTAAGACAATAACTTTAGGTGTTATAAAGAATGGTTTTTCATCCAAGCCAAAATCAAAAATCGGTAAGTCATTCGATCTTTTAACTGTCGGGTATCTTCTGGAACGTAAAAGAGTAACAGATTTAATTGAAGCGGTAGCTATACTTTTGAAAAAATATAAGGTAAATAACATAAAATTGACTATTGTAGGCGACGGACCGATGGAAAAAAAGGTTAAAGAACTTAGTCAAGAACTTAATCTCTTAAAATATATTTCTTTCATTGGGTTTGTTCCAAGAACTCTTATTCATAAATTCTATAAAAAAGCCGATATCTTTGTATCCGGTTCAATTTTAGACACCATGCCCGGAATGTATTTTGAAGCCATGAGCGCAGCACTCCCTATGGTAATTGCCAAAAATGATTCGTCAGTAGAATTGTTAAAAAATGGCTTAGGTGGTTTTGTAGTTAAAGAAAAGAGCCCGGACCATATGGCTCAAGCGATATATAAACTATTAAAGAATCCACAAATCTATAAAGAATTTAGTAAAAATAATTATGATCTAATAAACTCTAAGTATGATTTTGAAAAAAACATTGAAGTTTTAAAAGAAACATTCAAATAATATGAAAAAATATTTGTCAATAATTCTAATACTCATTAGCGCCATCGTTCTCTTTTTGAGTGTCCGCGGCTTGCCCGGAAACCCGACAACTGTAAACTTATTAACCACAAAATGGAGGGAGGACGGTCCGTTTGAACTTTCACCGGAAAGAGGCCGTTTTGCCCTGACTTACTCTTTGGTTGAACACGGATCGGTATACTTTTCTGCCGACATTGCCAGGTTCATATTACCCGACCTCGGGTTTAATGGAAGGTATTATGTTTCGCTTTTTGCCCCCGCATTATCTTTTATTGTTATTCCCGGATACTTCGTAGGAAGGCTGTTCGATGCTTCTCAGGTGGGAACATTTTTAGTCATCTCCCTGTTCGCCCTTATCAATTCATACTTGATTTATAAAATTTCCGGAAAATTAGGTGCAGGAAAGTATGCCGCGCTCCTGGGGGGACTTGTATTCCTTTTCGCAACCCCAGCTTTTGCCTACGCCGTAGACCTGTACCAGCACCACGTTACAACTTTTATAGTCTTACTTTCCATTTATTTGCTTATAAAGTCAGAAAGTCTCTGGTCCCAGTTTTTGATATTTTTCTTATTTGCACTAGGGGTTTCTCTTGACTATCCAAATTTCTTTATGATGTTTCCGCTGGCACTTGTCGCGGGCCTCCGAGCCGTACAGTTCGTTTTAACGAAAAAGAAGATTTCCATAACGCTGCGCACCGTTAAACTTCTCGGCTCTGTCGGGGTAATCCTACCTATGCTCTTCTTTTTCTGGTTTAATACACTTTCTTATGGCGGTGCCCTTCATACCCTAGGAACCTCGGCTATTACGTCCATAAGGGATATGGATGCGAATGGAAAACCCGTTCTACGGCAAAAAGCAACTGATATCCAGTCACTTCAAAGTACACCCGATACTGTCAGCGTTGGCATTATAGGTGCCTTTAACAGCAGAAATTTGCTGAACGGACTTTATATACACTTCTTAAGCCCCGATAGAGGGATTATTTACTTTACTCCGGTAGTTTTATTGGGAATTATAGGGATCGTTATCCTTTACAAAAGAAAAAATAAATACCTACCTCTTTTGGTAACCATTTTGGCCATAGATATCTTGCTCTACTCGCTCTGGGACGACCCTTGGGGCGGCTGGGCATTCGGTTCGCGTTACATGATCCCTGCCTACTCTATTCTTTCCATCTTCATAGCGGTCGCTTTGTCCAAGTTCAAGAGAAATATACTTTTTATCGTACCTTTTTGGGTTCTGCTAATTTATTCGGTTGGAGTGAACACTCTTGGGGCCTTAACCTCGAGCGCAAGCCCGCCGCAAACCGAAGCCTTGCCACTTGAGGCGATATCCGGTAAGCAGGAGCGCTTTTCCTACGACAGGTCTTGGGACTTTCTGGGAAAGAACGGGTCAAAATCTTTTGTTTACCAGACCTGGCTAAAAAAATATTTAGGCGCTAAGGAATACTTTTACATAATTGCAGGCGCTATTGCCTTAGTCTCAACAAGCCTTTTAGTGGCCGTATTATTAAACAAAAATGAAGAAAAATAAATCAAAAACAACACCAATTTTGAAAAAATCCGCACCCATGCTTGAGGGTGTCAGTTATCGCCTTGAAAAGATCCGGGAAAGCGTCAGAACTCATTCCAAACCGCTGAAGCTTAAAATGACTAAAATATCATTCGATATTGATAAAACGAAAATTGGCGGAGTTCTGGCTCTTTTTGAAAGGCATATCGTTACGATAATTACGTTAGTTCTCTCCTTAATCTCTGTTTACTTCTTTGTTTTCTATCTTAAAAACGGGCTAGGCCTTAGCTATAACGACGCCAGGAGCCACCTGGACATTGGTCGCAGGGTAGTTGAAGGCCTTAAGCCGGGCCTGGCACAGCTTGGGAGCGTTTGGTTGCCTCTTAACCACATCCTAATGATTCCCTTAGTTTGGAATGATTGGGCCTGGCATTCGGGATTTGCCGGAGCTATCTGGAACATGCTCAGCTTTGTTGCCACGGGGCTTATTATTTACAAAATATTGGAAAAGTTGAACGTTGGTATGTTAGGCCGAATTATCGGCATAATTGTCTTTGTTGCCAACTTAAATATTCTATATTTGCAGTCTACCGCTATGACTGAACCGCTACTACTGGCCACCATGACTGCCGGCTGCTACTATCTTATAAGTTGGGCCGAGGACAGGACAATACTAAGCCTGGTCAAATCTTCATTTTGGATAATGCTTTCGACGCTTGTAAGGTATGATGGCTGGTTTCTCCTAGTTTTTGCCGCGGCGATTGTGGGAATAATTAACTGGAAAGATAGGGGTTATAAAGTTGCGGAAGGTCTTACAATTCTATTTTTGACCATGGGTGCACTCGGAATTGTTCTCTGGTTTGGCTGGAATGCTGCTATTTTTAAAGATCCTCTATATTTTGCTTTGGGACCATACTCGGCCCATGCCCAGCAACTGCAGCTCTTGCAAGCCGGAAATTTGCCTACAAAAAATAATGTTGTGCTCTCCACACAGCTTTATCTTTATTCGGTTCTTTATAACTGCATCGCCTTTGTGGCAATCTTGGGATTCCTCGGTGGTTTCTTTCTTTGGTTTGACAAAAAAATAAAAGGAGCGGTACGGTTATCTACTTTAACACTAATTGCTCCTATCGCATTTAATATATTGGCCTTGGTTTTGGGCTTTTCCGTACTTTTTGTCCAGGGCATTTCGGGGAACACCTGGTTTAACATCCGCTATGGAATTATGATGATGCCGGCTTTCGCGGTATTCATAGGATACATAATAGGGAAGCTCAAAGATCTTCGCTGGGTTCTAGTCGGTCTCTATATTTTTGTAATGTTTTTTGCCTTTGCCAACGGCGATGCAGTTACAATAGATGATGCACGGGTGGGCAGCTCGCAGAAAAACGTAAGCGAGATTTCGGGATACTTGAATAGAGCAGCCAAAGATCAACCCGGATTTATATTAATTTCTGCGGCCAGTCATGACGCAATTATATTTTCTTCGGGACTCCCCATGAGCAGATTTATCCATGAAGGAACAGGGGAATATTGGAAAGACGCGCTAATTGAGCCGGACAGATGGGCACGCTGGATCGTAATGAGAACTTACGACAACAATGACCAATCATATAAAGGTGTGAGCAAATCCAGCGGTTTTAAGAAATACCATCTTGTCGAAAGTTATCCTTTTGCAGACGTCTATGAAATCGACTCACAGTACCTGACCCAGCTCAATTACACTCCGGTACTTGGGAAACAAAAATGAGGGAATTTATCAAACAGAATAGAGCTCTCATTCTGCTGGTTTTATTAGCCGCCTTTACAAGTCTGTTTATGCTGGGCTCTAAAAGTTTTTCAACTGACGAGATTTTTAGTCTCCAACTATCACCTTCTATATCACTTGCAAGCAAGTTATGGTTCAACGAATTCAATATGTGGTTTTACTATTTTATGCTTCATTTTTGGCTTCCTTTTGGTAAAGGTGAATTTATTGTCCGTTTTCCGTCCGCTGTATTTGCGGTGGCGGCTATCCCTTTTATTTACAAAGTAGTAGATCGTTTATTCGACAAAAAGATCGCTATGCTTACTTCGGTTTTAACTCTACTGAATGTCTTTTTCGTCTTATATGCCCAAGATGCCAGGGGTTACTCTTTAAGTTTATTACTATGCACGATCTCCACATATTTATTTATACTCTTGGTATTCAATGAAAATAATAAGAATTATCTGTTGCAGTTTTTATATTTTCTAGTTAGTGCACTAGCTATATATACTCATATTTTCTCATTTTTGATTATCGCTGCTCAGTTTGCATCCTTGTTTTTCTTACCATTGAAGAAATATTTTAAAACTATTGTTATGTGGATGTTTTTGACATGCTTGACAATAATCCCGATGTTTATTTCTCCGTCATTTCATAGCAGCCAAGTGAATTGGATAGCAAAACCATCGATTATTAGCCTTGTGGAAACGTTTTACATCCTTTCAGGAGATTTTGCACCCTTAGCTATGATTTATTTTTTGATCGTTTTAGTCTTTTTTCCATGGAAGCGCATTACTCAATGGAAAAACCTTTTTACACTTATGCTTCTTGGACTTCCGATTGCATTGATCTTTTTATTTTCAATTTTCATAAAATCTATATATCAATCAAGGTATTTTATTATGCTTTTGCCATATCTAACTACGGTTGTTAGCGTGTGTATTTATAGGATCCGTCCAAAATGGTTGTTCATTGCGACCTTTTCGCTTTCTATCCTTTTTAGTATTGCTAGGGTGTACTTGTGGTATGCAAAAATTGATCTTCCCGCTATGACAATTAGCAATAACAACCCCGACTGGACAAGTACAACAAATTATTTAACGACTAATTCAAAGGAAGGTGACTGTGCCATCTTTTTTACGTACTTCGGTCTGGACAAATTTAAATTTTATAATACCTCCGCATTTCCAAAACCTGTAAACATATCCGGTACAACCTATACACTTAGCAATGGGATTGGAGAAAATGTACCCGATCCCGATTTGAAAAAGACTGAAACGTTATCCTGTCCGAATGTATGGTTGGTTTTGAGTGGCCTAGTTGATGTTGGACCCAATCATCTAAAGCATGAAAATATCGAGCAGGCTTTAAGAGCTAAATACATTTTTACGAAAAGTACTAACTTTTATAATATACAAATTGAAAAATTTGTCCTGTCGAAGTAATAAATTACTGTACAGATAGGCTGGCTGACGGAATAACTTGTTTAGGCTGTGTGGCCGACTGCCATGACAACTGCATTATCGCTTCTTCAGTATTATCATAGAACTCAACCTTTATCGGAACTTTAACTCCTGCGGCAAGATTAATGTTTCCGCAGTGTTCTGTCGCCCCCTGATCTACCCAGAAGTTAAGAACCTGCTGGTTGTTGACCCACACTCTTTCTCCATCGTCGCTCGTGGAGCAAAAAGTATAATTTTCCGTAAAGGAGGGTGTTATAAAACCTGTCCAGCGAACAGAGAATTTGTCGCTATTTACTCCCGGGCCGGGGGAACCCATACCCCAGTCAAAATTTACGTTTGGATCAGTTCTTGTTAAAACCGCGGTCCCGCTCAAGTCCGTCGAATTAAAGTATTGTCCTTGGAGACCATTTTGGGAAGGACCCGGTGTCGGGGTAGGGGTTGGTGAAGCAGTGGGAGTTCCCGTTGGCGTCGGAGTTGGTGTAGAACCAACCGCAAGCCATGAAAATTTGGCAATTGCGTCCTCGGTATTGTCATAAAATTCCATAACAATTGTGTGAGTTCCAGCAGTTAGGTTAAGATTTGTTGTATATGTTGTTGATCCTTGGTCGATCCATTTATCAATTACCGTATTCCCGTCAATTTTAAGCCTTACCCCATCATCCGCCGTCACAGAAAATGTATAAGGCCCCGCAGAAAAAGCTTGGCTCTTAGTCCAACGCACAGAAAAATGATCATTTGGAAGAGACGGGTCTGGCGCGCCAAGTCCCCAATTAAAATTTATCGTTGAATCGTTTCTTGTAAGAGTGGGGGAACCTGTAAGATTTTGATTAGAAAAATATTGACCTGTGTAGGAATTGGCATCTGGCGTACCTGACGGGGTAGGGGTTGGTGAAGCAGTGGGTGTTGGTGTGGCATTAACCGATGACCATGAGAGTTTAGCAACGGCGTTCTGTGTGTTGTCGTAATATTCCATAACAATTGAGTGTTGTCCTGAAGTTAATGATACATTTGTTGTATAAATTGTCGCCGGCTGATCAATCCATTTATTGATGATCGCGTTTCCATCAAGGAAAAGCCTGACACCGTCATCTGCTGTTACGGAAAAATTGTAAGTTCCGGCCGGAAAAGTTTGATTGTCAGTCCAGCGAACTGAAAAATTATCCTTTGGGAGCGAAGGGTCAGGAGCGTTTGATCCCCAATCAAAGTTTACAGATAGATCATTTCTGGTAAGGGTTGGGCTGCCGGTTAAATTTTGATTGGAAAAATACTGACCAGTAAAAGAATTGGAACCGGGTGTGGCGGTAGCCGTAGGGGTAGGAGTTACCGTAGGTGTAACTGTTGGAGTTGGAGTCGGAGTAGGGGTTGATGTACCACCAGACCCTTGTTGAAAAACCTGAATTTCGGAAAGTCCTACGTTAATGGTAGTTGAGCTAACACTTGTAATATTAAGGCGTACGCTTGTAATAGTTTTAGGCGCAAAGTTTATAGTTACAGGAGAACCGTTATTATTCAAACCTCCCGCAGAAATTACAGACCCGTCACTAAATATTAAATTTGCGCCTGTAATTTGGTCATCACTGTTGGGTCTGTCGTAAAGAACTATTTGATTTATAGTTTGTGAAACCGGCCAGGTTAAATTTAACCAGGCTCCAACTTTCTCTCCATTGGTGGCCCATTCCTTTGTATAATCTCCGGGGTAACCGTCGATAACTCCGTCAACCGCTTTTGTTGCATACTGGAGCGTAGCCGGCGTTTCGGATGAAGCTGTGACCGTTGCCTGTAACCCAACATTATTTGGGGTTGACCCGCTTATTGTTATACTTCCTGCAACATATTGGCGCGCAAGCCACTTCCCGTAATCATTTTGTTGACACGCAGATGGCGTCTGACAAACTGAAGGATCATGTGGAGCATAAGCAAAAAACGCATTTTGTTTATTAGAGAAGTCGGCCCCGGCCACGTTTACGGAGAGAGAAGAAGTTTGGTAATCAAGATAACCTGTAAAAGTGTGCCCCAGGCCGTAGCTTTGATTTGCCAAGTTGGCAAAATATCCAACCGTATGATGGTCACTATGATCACCGTCCCCATAAGCGTGAACATAGTCTTGTGTACGAATTTGGTCTGGAGAGTAAGTACTCATAAGATAGGCAAATGTATTTGTTATGTCTTGTTTAGAGTAGGTTGAAGTTCCGTCAACTGCATGAACAGAGGATATCGCTCCTTGCCAAATTTTTTGGAGGCTTTCAAAGTTATCATTAGAAAAACCGGAACCGTCCCCATTACCGTCAGGGAGCCTCATAAATATTAAAGAAATTGCCGGCTTTCCTACTAAGGTTGTGAGGGGGGCAGGATGCCCCGGAATTCCGGCATCAAACTGAGTCCAGGCGCTGGCCACCCCATTCATCTGGGCATAAGCTGCCTTTGCTCCCGCTTCTCTCTGTTGCCAATAGGTGGTTCCCTGGTTATCGTCCCCAGTTGTCACAAAAACTGTTACAACACACCTGCCGTTTTGAATGTCGTGGAGTATGTCCGGACTTAAAAAAAGGATGTCGTCGTCCTCATGTGCCACAAAACCTAGCGTCGTGCCTCCGGGGCAGTTTGCAATAGCTTTGGCCGGCGACATTATGGGGCATAAAACAAGAAGCACAAGGGTGGCTATTAAAACTGAAGCAAATCGTTTTACTATTGTCATGGGTAGATCAAAAAAGTCTGGCCCATAATAACACGGATTCGTGAAAATTCAAACAAGGAATTAGCCTCAAGATGGAATTTAATGTAAAATAGTGGGATGGGTAAGAATAAGTCCGGATTTATGGGAATTATATTAGCTCTCTTGGCAATTTTAGGGCTACTTCTTTTGTGGCACAAAAATGCCGCCAGCCAAAACGGCCAGGCTCATTTTTGGCAAGTGCAATCAGTCGACACTGTTAAGTTTAGTAGGGATCCGGCCAGACAATATGCGGATGATCCGGGTTTTGATAAGACCATTGACTCTCAGGTAAGCTCAATTGCCGATAGTGGCGCAAATTACATTGCAATAGGAACTCCATACGATAGCGAATTCGTGCCGTTTTTAAAAAGATGGGTGATAGCAGCCCGAAAATACGGCCTTAATGTCTGGTTCAGGGGAAACTTTTCAGGCTGGGAGGGCTGGTTCGGTTATCCTAAAATTACAAGAGCCCAGCACGAAACAATGCTTAAGCAATTTATATTGGATAACGGCAACTTATTTGCAGACGGCGACATTTTTACGGCTTGTACCGAGTGTGAAAACGGAGGCCCAGGGGACCCTAGGCAGAATGGGGACGTTGCGGGGCACCGGCAATTCTTGATCGACGAATATCAACTTTCCAGGAACACTTTTGCTCAAACCGGCAGAAATGTGGCCACAAACTATTTCCCGATGAACGCGGACGTAGCCAGGTTAGTAATGGACCCGGACACAACCGAAGCACTCGGGGGCCTGGTTGTAATAGATCATTACGTTCCAACGCCTCAAGAATTAAATCAAGGCGTAAACGACTTGGCAGGGAGTTCGGGAGGCAAGGTAATTTTAGGAGAATTCGGAGCTCCGATTCCCGATCTTCAGGGTAACCTAACCGAAGCCCAGCAGGCGGCCTGGATAAAAACGTCCCTGACCCTTCTTTCTAATAATCACAATCTTTTAGGTATAAATTACTGGACTGGTTTTGGCGGCTCTACAGAGCTCTGGAACGATGACGGCAGTCCGAGGCAGGCGGTTGGCGTACTCAGGAATTTCTTTATTCCGCATGTTCTAAAAGGGGTGGTAATGAACGAGGCAGGCCAAAGTATCAAGGGAGCGACAATTGTCAGCACGGACGGCACGGTAACCACGGATTCAAACGGCCAATTCTACCTGCCCTTTGACGGAACAAGCGTTAAGGCTAATGTAATGGCAGAAGGCTACTACGCAGTTGGAATAATTAATAACCCGAACGGAGTAGCCCTGACAGTAACCTTAAGAAGCAAAAACGAGACCCTATTCTTCAAATTCCAAAAACTATTGTACCAAACCTTCATTTCCAGATAAGACGGACTTGCTGAGCGGAGGGTGAGTTACAAACTTGAAGCGTCGGAGCCGGTTTGATTTATTCCCTGATCAACCTGGTTTAGATCAGCACTATTAACGTCATTCAGCGCCTTATCGAGATCCCCGGAACTATTGATACTTTGGTAAGTCGTACTCTGATCAAAGCCGGCTTTGGGCAGAAAATTTGTCCTTTGCTGTACCAGATACACCCCAACCAATGCCGCAAAAACAATAATTATTAGGACAAGAAGCTGCATATTACCTTTTTGACTATTATTAAACTTGCTCATTTATTTCCGCCTCCGTTTCCATTGTTACCCCTGCCGTTATCCTGAAAAAATAATGGTTTCGGACTGTGCAAATCGTTCGGACTCGCACTATTATCTTGCCCCTTTGCTGATCTAACTGCAACTATTAGGTTTTGAACTGATGTTTTAAAATCCTGTAGGGCGGATTTTACCGCTTTCATATCCGTATTAAATAGCATCAAGGCTGCCTTAGGATCCCCGCTTGTGCAGCTAAAACTGGTTAAATCGGTTTGCGCTTTAGTTAGCGCCGTTTGAACAGCTCCTTTTTTAGTCTGAATATCGGCCAAAAGAGCAGAGTAATTGGGAACTATTGTACCGGCCGGAACCAATTTTGAAGTGTAATAATCTTCAACTCTTGTTGCGATTGCATCAAACCTACTCTCCATTAATGTTACAAGTTGAAGGAGGTTTCCGGCACGAGTTTTAATACTGGCTTCTCTTGCCTGGCAAGCCTGAAACCCAGGACTTTTACTTGGGCGGGGAGAAAAGCTTGGATGCGGCGAACGCGTTGGCCGGGGAGACGGACGTCCCTCATTACTGGCGTTGGTGTTCGATCTCTGGTCAAATAAGTTGAAAGGAGGAGCCGCAATTACTACGGTTGTAAAAACTATACCAAGATAAACAACTAAAACTCCAGCCGAAGAAACTCTAAAAAGATTTCGTCTAATATTCATCTGCATCAAGCATATCGCAAATTTCAAACGGATGTCAAGCCCACGGCAGAATGCTGGCAACAACACAATACCCACACAGCCTTAATTGACATTATAGGATTGAATCTATATACTATCGGTCTATGAAAAATTCAGGCCTAGGCATCTCCAAACACAGGGTCCTGTCGTGGAAGGAAAATGTTGTTTTGACTTTAATTCTGACCGCGGGAGCCTTTTTAACAGGAGCGTTTGGTGCCTATTGGTTCGAGCTTTCTAGTATTCCCCATCATTTCCCCGGAGTTTGGCATGCTATAGACATCATCCTCTTTATCCTTTTAACCTATGTAGTCTGGCATCAAATTGTAAACGAAATGTTTAGCTGGTTCCTGTCTTTAGACATGGCCAAGCCCAAACGTCTCGAACCCGAAGCTAACTTGCGGGTCGCTTTTCTGACCGCATTCGTACCCGGAAAAGAACCTTATGAGGTGTTGGAAAATACGCTCGGTGCAATGATCAGGTGTGATTATCCTCACGATACCTGGCTGCTTGACGAAGGTGACGACGCCATGGCGAAGGTAATATGCCGAAAATACGGCGTAAAATATTTTACCAGAAAAAACCGTCCTGAATATAACCTTGACCGCGGGCCCTACATGGCCAAAACAAAGGGCGGAAACTACAACGCTTGGTATACAGAACACTCGAGTATGTACGATTTTGTTGCCCAGCTGGATGTAGACTTCGAACCAAAAAGAGATTTCTTAACAAAAACTTTAGGGTATTTTAGAGATCCCAAAATCGCCTTTGTAGGCACCCCGCAAATTTACGGAAATCAGGACAAATCCTGGATAGCCAGAGCGGCGGCGGAGCAGGCGTTCAGTTTTTACGGAATAATTCAGAGAGGTTTGTTTGCCAAAGACATGCCTCTTTTTATCGGTGCCAACCACGTTGTCAGAGTTACGGCTCATGATGACATAGGTGGTTATTCAGGCCACATTGTTGAGGACCACTTGACCGGCATGAATTTCTATGCCAACAAATGGAGAAGCGTTTACCTTCCGGAGGTTTTGGCAGTCGGGGAGGGACCCGCAACATGGGACTCTTATTTTAGCCAGCAAATGCGTTGGGCCTACGGCTTAATACACATCCTTTTTACCCAAAGCCCCAAAGTCTTCAGGAGGATGAGGCCTATACACGCTTTTAACTACTACTTTCTCCAGCAATACTACTTCGACGGCATTGCCCAGGGAATTGGGGTACTGCTTCTAACCCTATACTTTCTGTTCGGCATACAGTCCGCCTCGATGGCACTTATGCCTCTTTTTTACCTATACTTACCACTTCTTTTGACCCAGTTGGGGATTTCTATCTGGCTGCAGAGAGTAAATATTGATCCGAATAAAGAGTCCGGACTTCTTTTAAACGGAAAGTTTTTAAGTCTGGCAGCCTGGCCGATTTACCTCCTGGCCTTTATAGGAGTTTTAAGAGGCAAGAAGTTAATTTATAGGGTCACGCCAAAGGGCACGTCACAGGTAAATAAAGTGCAGTTATCCCTTTTCTACCCCCACATAGTTTTAGGGAGTATTACCGGGATTGGTCTGGTTGTGGCTTATCTTTTCCATCATCTGGCCGGACAGTTGGTATTTTGGGGAGTATTGAATACTGTGGGAATGTACTCGATTGTTCTGACTGCCTTCTATAAGCCGGTGGGAGAGGCTATAAAACACATGTTCAATAGTGTAAATTATATCAAGTTTTTAGGGTTTAATTTTAATCCTGTAGTACCACTTGACAAGAGTAATAGTATGTGATAGCATACCCCTATTAGTAAAACTATATGACGCATTTAAGCACAGGTAAAGCTTCTTTCGCAGCCATTTTGGCCACTTTGGCCGTATCCTCTTTATTGCTTGTAAACTCTCTTAGTACTGTTTCTGCGAGTAACCCCCATAATAGCCCGACCCCAACCCCTACAGCCACTCCTCAATCAGTAAAAGTAACCGTTTGCCACAAAGACGGACAATCAGGAAACTACAGCAATGTAGACGTTTCAGTACACTCGGTAAATGACGCCAACGGCCTTAACGGCCACGGCAACCACGCTGGGGATATTTGGACACCCTTTAGCTTTAACGGGGTAAATTATGCAGGCCAGGGAGATTATTCAAACACCAATTTCGCCAACTGCTCACATGTTAATCCTACCCCTACAGCCACTCCCACAGTAACCCCTACCGCGACTCCGGTAGTTACAACAGATTGTGACAATGACGGAGACTTGGACAGTCCCAACGAAGATGATGAAGATTGTGCAACAGCCACACCCACGGCTACGCCTACAGCTACACCGGTAGCTACGGTTACACCCGATCCTAATGACAAATGTTCTAATCTTGACGGAGTACAGACAGTAGTTCCTGACGGCTGGTACCAGCTTAATACGGATTCAACAGTCTGTAGACAGTTCCAATACGGCGGACCGGAATCAGCCCATCAGGATAACCCAGGCACACCTGCTATAACTGGAACAGGAACAGGCGGCCAGATTTTAGGAGCCTCAACAATGGCTGGTACCGGAAGCTTTGCAGAAGACCTGTATCTTGCTATAACGCTAGTTGGTGGCATAATGGCTTTAGGTGGAACAATCTCAGCAGTCGGAATCAAAAACTTCAAGAAAGCTTCAAGGTAAGCTCGGCTCCTCTGTTTTAATTTTCGTAGGGATAACAATCTTTGTTTTTGGCGCCTATAACTACTACAAGGAACGGATCCTGTCGTTTAGTAAAGTGCCGCCCCAAGCCAGCCAGGCAGTTCAAAGTATTGACGCGCCTGTTGAAATTATCATCCCCTCCGTAAATATTGACTTAAAAGTTGATCCCGGAACCATCAAAGACGGAGTCTGGCAGATATCCCAGAAAAACGCAACATTTTTGGACACCTCGGCCGCTCCGGGGGGCGGGGGAAACGTAGTTATCTATGGCCACAATAAAAAAGAAATTTTCGGAAACCTTCCATTTATAGGTGTGGGCAAGAAGATTATGATTAAAACCAAAAGCGGCAAAATCTATAATTATTTGGTTGAGAAAAAGTATATAGTCAGCCCAGACAGGGTAGACTTGGTTTCGCCAATGCCGACCGAACAGCTTACAATTTATACCTGCTACGGGCTGTTTGACAGTCAAAGGGCTGTTATAGTTGCGAAACCACAAATTTAACAAGGTCCTCCTTGCTTCACTCTAATAAAAAGGTTACAATGTTTTGAGGCTAACAAAGCCTCAGTTTTATTGTCCCTTTTGTTTTAATTTCTTTGCCAAACTTTCTTTTGTTTCTAAAGAAAGTTTGAGAAGTATATGGATATTGGCAAAATTCGCTCGACTGAGATCACCACGGAACTTTCTAAGTCTTACCTTGATTATGCAATGAGTGTTATTGTTGCCCGCGCGCTTCCCGACGTTAGGGATGGCCTTAAGCCTGTTCACCGGCGTATTCTTTACGCGATGCACCTCATGGGCCTCCATTTTGTCGGCAGCTCCACCACCAAATCCGCCAAAGTTGTCGGAGAAGTTTTAGGCAAATATCATCCGCACGGGGATATGGCAGTTTATGACGCCATGGTCAGGTTGGCCCAGACTTTTTCCATGCGCTATCCCTTAGTTCACGGCCAAGGCAACTTCGGTTCGGTTGACGGCGATCCCCCCGCAGCTATGCGTTACACCGAGGTTAAATTAGCAAAAATTGCCGACCTGATGCTAACCGACATGGAAAAAGAAACGGTGGACTTTACAGACAACTTTGACGCAACATTAAAAGAGCCTGTTTACCTCCCTTCAATCCTTCCTAACCTGCTTTTGATGGGATCCGAAGGAATCGCGGTCGGGATGGCCACCAAAATTCCTCCCCACAATCTAAGTGAAGTTGTGGACGCGATTAACGAGATGATTAAAAAAGGCAGAGTTGTTTCCGAAGGCAAAACCCACCAAGAACAAACTGATTTTGTTATAAAGAAAATTAATCTAGTTGCTTCGGGCGCGGAAAAGCCGCTTACCGAGGAGGAGGCTGACCCGACATCAATTTCATTTGAAAGCGATATAGAACTCGAAGAACTGACAAAAGTAATTCCTGGGCCCGATTTCCCGACCGGGGGTGCAATCTATGATGCCAATAGTCTTAGGGAAGTTTATGCTACGGGACGGGGTAAGATTGTTGTAAGGGGAATTGCCGAGATAACGGAAGGGGCCAAGGGCAAAACCCAGATAATTATTTCCGAAATTCCTTATCAGGTAAATAAAAGCGAACTGGTTGCCAAAATCGCGGAACTTGTAAAGGATAAAAAGGTCGTCGGCATTTCTGATCTTCGGGATGAAAGCGATAAAGACGGCATGCGTGTTGTGGTCGACCTTAAGCGTGATGCCAAACCCAAGTCGGTTCTCAATAATATTTATAAACATACTAGGCTTCAGAGTAGTTTCCCCGCGAATTTTGTAGCTCTGGTTGACGGAACTCCGCACACACTGAACCTCAAACAAATACTCTCCGAGTTTGTAAAACACAGACAAAAAGTTGTTACCAGGCGGACTATTTTTGATCTGACGGAAGCCAAAAAGCGGGCCCACATTTTGGAAGGCTTAAAGATTGCGCTTGATAATCTGGATGCGGTTATAAAAACGATAAGGGAGAGTAAAACCCAGGATGATGCCAAGGTCAATTTAATCAAAAGGTTTAAGTTGTCCGAAATTCAGGCAACCGCGATTTTGGACATGCAACTTCGTCGTCTTGCTGCACTCGAGCGCGAAAAGATAGAAAAAGAGTACGAGGAGATTGAAAAATTAATTGACCAGTTAGTTGCAATTCTCAGGGATCCAAAAAAAGTCCTGGACATTATTGTTAAGGAACTGACCGAATTGAAGGAGAAATACGGTGATGCAAGGCGAACCAAGATTTATAAATCCGCGTTGGGGGAGATTTCCGAGGAAGATCTTGTGGCCAAAGAGGAGACATTAATCACTATTACCCGCACCGGCTACATCAAGCGTCTCTCAGCAACCAGCTACCGCGCGCAAAGACGCGGCGGCAAGGGAGTGATCGGCATGACAACTAAAGAGGAGGATGAAATCGAACATATTCTTTCCGCTTCCACTCATGACAATATTCTTTTCTTTACCAATAAAGGCCGTGTGTTCGGTACAAAAGCCTGGGAAATTCCCGAGTCTTCCCGCCAGGCAAAAGGCCAGGCGCTTGTTAATCTTCTGAATCTCGAGGGTGGGGAAGAAATCAGGTCGGTTTTACCGCTTTCAAAAGACAGCGGCATAAAAAACCTGATCATGGCGACTAAGAACGGGATCATTAAAAAGACCAACCTTAGTGAGTTTGAAAATTTAAGGTCTTCCGGCCTGATTGCTATAAAACTTAGAAGCGATGACCAGCTCATATCGGTTCACCCCACAGGCGGGGATGACCATATTATTCTTTTGACGCGGAATGCAAAGTCGATACGCTTCCCCGAAGCCAACGTACGCCCGATGGGCAGGGCCACAACTGGGGTAACGGGAATAAAACTCGAAGCAGGGGATGAGCTTATCGGCATGGATGTGTTTCCGGGCAAAGAAAGCATTCCCGCGGACAAAAGAAAGAAGTATTTCAGAGATATTCTGACAATTGCGGAGAAGGGTTTAGGCAAGCGTACTCCGATCCACCTCTTTCCTGTACAAAAACGTGCGGGTAAAGGGGTAAAAGCAGCCGTGGTTTCGACTAAAACGGGGAACCTTAAAACCGCCGCCATGGTTACAAGAAATATCGACCAGGTAATAATCACCAGTAAAATGGGTCAGGTTATAAAGCTCCCCTTAAGAAATATTCCCCAGCTCGGCCGTGCAACACAGGGTGTGATCTTGATGAGGTTTGCCGACAAAGGAGACTCAGTAGCCGCTGCAGCGGTACTCGAAAAAGCCGTGGATGAAGAAGAAGAAAGTTAAATTTTAAGGCTTTTCAATTTCGTCGGCAAATTTCCTTAACGCAGATGCTCTACTTCTCTCAAAAGCCCCTGCATCCTGAATTATATGGCCTGCCGATGCATCAACTAATAGTGCTTCCTGATCTTTTATATCTGCTCTATTCCTAGCAGCCTGAGCCAATAGTTTCAATGCTTCACCTTTTGGAAGCTGCGCATCTGCCAAATGCTCAACAACCATCCCAACATTTCCCTGTGTCACATCTTCTTTTAAGAATACTCTGGACAACTCTTTATCCGTAAGAACCGGCTTGACGACATCAACTTTTGCCATGCACGGATTGTACTTCTTCTTCATTTTCTTTGTCAAGCTATTCTTCACTTAAATGATATATATCATGTAAGTATTTCATTTGGTTATAATTCACAATTGCAAAAAGCTGCAATCAGCATTAGTATTAATTAATGGAAGAAAAGAAAACTATTCCTCCGCAGGCGGGCGGAGCAGGTGCAGTAATCATCTTTTTTATCCTCTTGTTTGTTTTTGCCAAATGGGGACCTCCAATAAACTTCGCGACGACCACCCAAGGAGTAGGAGAGCCCTTTATGGTTTCGGGGGAGGGCAAGGTTTCGGTTACCCCAGACATTGCCAAGGTTACATTGGGCATTCAGGATAGCGGAAGTTCACTTAAATCGGTCCAAAATTCGGTTAATACAAAATCGAAAGCTTTAACGGATGCACTAAAGAAACTCGGTATAAGCGAGCAGGACATTAAAACCACTTCCTACAACGTTTACCCGCAGTATGATTTTACACAACCCTCGCAAAAAATAACCGGCTATCAGGTTTCCACAAATTATGAGGTTGCCGTCAAAGATTTCGATAAGATTAACGACGTAATAGTTAATTCAACAGCCGCAGGGGCCAACATGGTCGGCAATGTAAATTTTGACCTTAACGATTCAACCAAAACTGCCAAAATGAACGAAGCAAGGAGCATGGCGGTTGCCGACGCAAAAACCAAGGCGGACGGCCTGGCCAAAGCGGCTGGTATAACTCTAGGTAAAATAATAAATGTCTCGGAAAACCAGGCCCAGAATATCAGGCCGATTGCTTTCGCAGCAGATAAATCCGCAGTGGGTTTGGGTGGGGCGCCCGCTCCCGCAGTCCAACCCGATATTCAGCCCGGACAAACGGAAATTGACGTCACCGTCTCCCTTAGCTACCAAGTAAGATAGAATAGTGTCTTATAGTATTTGATGGGCTTCATAATTTCTGTTATAATAAACACTTCATGTCAGAAAGAGTATTCAGAAAACCACCGGGCTGCACCAATCCCGCGGTACCGGAAAAAGAAATTACCTTTGCTTTGGGCCCGGGCGGGGTTCGGGTGGTTTGGCCGGGACTAATATATTTTGACTGTATTACAGGTCAAATAGTCTATTCGCCAAAAACTCACAGACGGGAAGACACGTCTCTTGGATGTGAGAACTGTATTTTTTACGATCTTCAGGCTTTTAAGAATTCATTGAAGTCCTCAAAATAAGGGTATTCGTGGTCGCTACGGGGCTTACTAATAACTTTAACCCCGACAGGCAAAAACTCGCTGACCTCCGCGTAACTTGCGTGCGGGTCGCTTTCATTCTGAAAGCAGAGAATTTTCTCGGGAGCCAGACTGGCAAGCGCCCCTTTTATAGTATCTTTTTCATCCTCATTTAGGTCTTGTAAAGGAATCCCGCAAAGAATAAGTTTATAAATCTGGTAGGGGATTTTATTTATCATTAGTGCAGCCACTAGAGTCCCGATAGACTTGGCAACAATATTAATTTCCTCGCCTCTGGCCACTTTATCTATAAGGGAAGCTTTTTCCTCGGGAATAAACTTTTGATCGGAGTCTTCCCAATGGTCCCAGATGATCGGCCGGATCACACCGGGAACCTCAAGGATTTTGGCCGTTTCATTTAACCACGGTCTATTTTGGGGCGAGCCGCCGGGCAAAACAAAAGTAATCATTTTTTGTTTTCCTTCTGGATTTTTTTCCAGTGATAGAGGTAGAGAGGGGCTCCCACTATTATCATCGCACTGGCTTCCGCGACTTCACGCTGACGCTGTTTTTGATTTTCCGCATCGTTAATTTTCCTCTGTGCCTCAATTTCCGTCTGAGTTTGCACTGCAGGAACCTTCCCATCGGGAGTAACTGGCGCGGGGGCAACGGGGGAGGTATAAACATTATAAGTGTCTGCACCGTTAAAAACGAAGACTTTTAATGCAAGTTGAATCAGCCTTACCGACCCGATTACGGCAACGAGCAGGCCTATGAAGGAAAAAAGATAAAGATAGAGTAGGCGGATACTAAACTTCATAAAATTATTATACAACAACCGCAAATTAGCATGTAGATTTTTTTAAAAAAGCGGTTAAAATTCAAACATTATGTCTGTTGTAGATTTACATGAACGAATGCGCGCCAGACTCGCCCCGGCGCGCTTCGACTGGGGACCCGGCCCCAAAAGTCCTGCTCCGATTGAAACATTTGAGGATGTTTGGGAATTATTGCCGGGGGATGTACTCAGGGAAATTGTGTACGATAAAAATAAAAAAGCAATATTTCAACACGAAGTTGAGGGATTCCTCCATAGCAGGCAGCTTTCCGGTCAGCAACTACTGATGATGGACGCCTCATGCATAAAACAAAGCGGGGGAATAGACATTTTAAAACTTACGGAAATACTGTCCGACCATAACGGCTCAAAAGGGGTATAAAACAAAGAATATTGTGCTAGAATACGCCTTATGAAAGATAGGGGACTGGGCGGACACGTTGACGAAAAGGGTTTGCTGGAAAAAATCAAAGAGGCCAGAGTTGGTTTGATTGTTATTGCTGCCGCTCTCTTCAGTGTTTATGTAAATGTCCCGATAGGGTTGGCAGTTCTCGGGGTAGGAGCGCTCTGGCTAAAAGCGGAGGGCGACCCCAATTCTTCGCGTAAAAAGTAGAAGCTTATACTGAGCCGGTTATAATCCTTATGCCTGTCATTATCACCGGGTATATCTCCTCAATGTCGTAAATTATGTGATCGGGCCTGCTCTCAATAATTTCTTGGGTAAGCTTGCCGTTTACCACAGCAATCGTATGAGTTCCGGCGCGGTTTCCCGCCTGTACGTCTAAGTGCGAGTCACCGGCGGTCCAGGCATGATGAGCGGGAATATTAAAATGGATAAGCGCCTTTTGAACAGGTTCGGGATGAGGTTTGGGATTTTCCACATCATCCACCGAAACCAGGTAGTCAATAAAACGGGCCACACCTGTCGCCTCCATGTTTTCAAGAGCGCTGGCCCTTGAGCGGGAAGTTATAACTGCAGTATTAAAACCCTCATCTTTTATTTTACTCAAGGTGCTAATGGTGTGGGGGAATGGCTTCAAAAGCTCCGGGTGCTCTTCTTGAAATTTTGTGTGTGCAGCCCTAAGAGCCTCAAAATCTCCCCCGGGGGCCAGGGCTTCGTAGCACTCAATTAGTGGCTTACCGATAAGTTTTGTAATCGTTTGTCTTGGGCTTAGCGGATAGCCGAGCTGGTCAAGACTATATACAAACGCCGAGGTGGTATATTCGTCTGAGTCGTGCAGAGTTTTATCAAGGTCAGCTAATAGTGCAAACCGTCTGTTTTCAACCATGTTAGGGATTATATCAAAAAAATGGCTGTTATAATGAATGGTGATAATTAAACGGAAGGAAGGCTATTACGTAATCGGAAGAACCAGCCGTAAGCATCTCGGGGGCCCTTACAAAAAACGGGAAGACGCGGTCCACAGACTTCAGCAGGTTGAATACTTCAAGCACAGAGGAAAGTAGTGCTAGAATTACCCGTATGAAAAACTTCATTTTGTCTATCCTCCTTCTCGTTCTATTCGGAGAAGTTGTGACTTTGTATATTATGAATCGCCCGAATGAAGAGAAAAAAGTTATGGCGGAAGCAACGTCTTCGTCAAGCCCAACATCAATGCCAACTGATACCCCTTCACCAACGCCATCCCCGTCACCGACTCCAACCAAAAAACCTACGCCCAAACCAACTCCGACTCCAATTCCACAACCTACGTTTACATCCGCAGAAATTTATGAATTCACAAACCGCTTTGCGGGGCAATATGGAGTTGACCCAAATGTAATACGCGCGATTGCGATTTGTGAATCGGGATTTAATCCTTCTGCAAAAAATTCCGTCTACTTGGGCCTTTTCCAGTTCGACGCAACTACCTGGAAAAATTTAAGAATCAAAATGGGGGAGGACCCGAATCTGTCTCTAAGGGCTAATGCGGAAGAAGCAGTCCAAACCGCTTCATATGCCGTAAGCATTGGGGAGCGCAGCCTCTGGCCCCACTGCTACCCATAAATGGTATGTTAGAATAAGTGGGTTTTAAGAATATGATTATCACGGGTAGAGCTTCAAAAGAACAAATAGCAGAAATGGCTAAACGTTTCGACGGATATATAAAAGTCGTGGTAGACATTGAAAAGGAAATTCTCTCGGGCGGAGGAGACAGGCATTTTGATGAGGAACAGGCTCTACTCAATAATGGTTCTTCACAGAAAAATCTCTGGGGCGGGGGATTCGATGTTAAAACAAACGAAGTTGACTACAATTCAATAATAAATCTCCGGCCCAAGGATAATAATCCGTCCCGGGATATCCTTTCTCTTGGTATAAGAAAAAGATTTGATGCAATAGTAGGAAAACTTTTGAAATAATATGAATAACAAGGCCAAAATATTGGATATTGCAATGAATCTTAACAGAGTAGGAAACTGGGCAGCTGATGATTACTTAGGTAAAAAAGAGAGAATAAAAACGTTTTTAGTTAACACGTCAAGTTATATTCAGGACTTAAATTCTTCAACACTTCCAGCTGCTTTTGCAGGAACTTTCAGCAGTTTTACAAATCAGTATCCATTACTTCAAAAAGAGGGTTTACACGGACCAAAAGACCCTTCGGTTTGGGCCGAAAGTATGATGACTTGGGGAAATATTCTTACTCACCGCGCGAAACTCCTTACTTAATACAAAGCGCAGTCTCTGGCCCCACTGCAGTCCCTAATCAGTTTGCGCAAACAACAATCTTGTCCTCAGGCTTAGTGTGTCCAAATTGTTCATTACTTGGCAAAGCACTCCTATTCCAACTTCCAATTTTTACCCCTTTTGAATAAATGTCGCCTTCAGCATCAATATAAACGCTGTTGTCCGAACCCTCAGCTACCGCCGCACCGTCAACGGTTACCGGATTTCCGACACTATATGCTCCCACTCCCAAACACTCTCTATTCCTGCCTTCAGGATCAGGTACTACCGGGTATACTGCGCCTGTCATTCCATTTACTTTCGTAGAACCGTTGCCGTTTCGTCCGGATTCCGTGGGGGCCAAAGTTGCAAGGCCGGCATTTTGGATGGGAGGAGTCTGATCTGAACTTTTGTCTTGCGGAGGAATTAGACTCTCAGGAGGCAAACTGCCTTTCGGTCTCAAAGCAAAATATGCACCAACCCCAAGCGCTCCCAATATAGCTAATGTGTATACCACCCGTGTTTCCATAAGCGGGATTGTAATTCAACTATGGGGCAAAAACAAGTTAATATGCTAAAATTGCTTCATGACTGGAATCGAAAGTTTGGAAAAAGAAGTTGAGAAAATTAAGGCAAGGAACCGTAAAGTGGAAGGGGATAAAGCCTGGGAAACAAGCTGGGTCCGGCGGATTTCCGTTGCGGTCGCAACTTACATTGTGGTCGCAACTTTGTTTTATATGTTAAAAATAGATAA
The DNA here is from genome assembly GCA_041499035.1 of Patescibacteria group bacterium. Lineage (GTDB taxonomy): Bacteria > Patescibacteriota > Microgenomatia > UBA8517 > UBA8517 > DATFUL01. Next base: position 37,707 of record JBGQJK010000003.1, on the reverse strand, counting down.
ACCGTTCTTGGCCGCATTTGTCCCGACCGAAGCCTACATAGTTTCCACATTTTCCCTGGGTCTCCTCAAAACCTGGTGGCTCAAAAAAAGAAAATAATCCGCAATTTGATAATAATCAAATTAATCTTGTCTGGGGATCAGGACACGATAGATAACCTCCGTGGAGTTTTCTACTTTAAACGCTTCAAACGCCTTAAACACCGTGTCAAGTTCCGGGGGATTGATTTGTTCAATCTGGAAAAAAGAATTGTCAGCCTCGTTAACTATCGATATTGTAAAATGTCCAACAGGCTTACCTACATTTTCCAAAGTCACAACCTGCTTGGAGTAAGGATCTTCTTCAAAAGCACTAACTACAAATTTAGCCAAAGTGTCTTTGCCTATCCGGAATTTAAGCCTGTCCTGCACCTTATCTATTGTATATCAAGTGGAGTCTCTAAACTGCCAGCTGAAGATTTAATTTCTTTTCTATGTTCTCAATTCTGGGCTCATGGTTATCGTAAACTCTGCCGGAAAGCAATGTATGCTCTTCCCGGACTGTTTTAAGTTCTCCCATCACTTCATCCATTTTGTTATAAAACTCTTCTTTTGTAGGAAGGTGTTTTATATCATCCTTTCTGACCAAAGTCTCATTTTCTTCAATTGCCTCGTTGACAACCTCTTTTATACCCTTAAAGTCACTATTTGTTAATGTCATGTCTTCATTAAATACCGTGGAAGCCGGGCTGTCAATAATTTGACCTTTTAAGAATTTATAGTAATATGACCTTGTCTAAATAAAAATGGAGATCAGAAAGCATATCCCTGAAATTACAGCTATTGGTCTTGCAGAGTTGGGTGCCGGGGCTATTGCCACCAAACAAGCAATTGAGGGAAACCCCATGGCAATTAAAGAGCTTGTAACCTTTTTCGCTTTTGCAACTTTATATGTTGGTATCCCTGCAGTAATAATTGTCAACGCAGCAAGATATGCCTACGATTGGTATAAGGACGAAATCTTCAGAAATAAGGAAAACAAGCAATAATAACCAGTACTTCTCAAATTCCAAGAAAGTGCTAAGTCTACAAAAGAAGTGCTAAAATAGGCAACATGCCAGAAACTCACGTTAAAGAAAAGGGTCAATTCCACGGTAATATTCGTCCTTTAAAACTCACCGACTTACCTTTTCTAAAATCAATTATGACTGTTTGGGTCAGAGATAGGTTCAACGGAGAGATTCTGACAGATGAAATCTCCGAGACGCTAGATTATATGGGAAAAAGTGCAACGGGCGCTAACGACAGAAAATATTTAGTGGCTGAGGAAGGTGGGGAAATAATAGGAGTGGTAGGAACTAGAAAGCCAAATGAAGTTATGCGTAGATTTTCTAAAACAGAAAATCCTATTGAACTTGTTAATGCCTTTGTTAGACCAGACATGCGGAAAGGCAAAGGGGTTGGTTCGGTACTTGTCGCTAGGTTGGAGGAACAGGCCAGAAAAAATGATTATACCGAAATAATTTTAAATAGTGGCCCGCGCTACGAAAGCTCGGGTTGGGGGTTTTATGACAGTGTCGGTTATGAAAGATGTGGAGTGGCTATTCAAATGTATGGACCAACAGGTGACGCACAAGTCTGGCGAAAAGAACTATAAATTTCAAGAAAAACTCCTAAAGTAAGGAAAACCTCAGGTGAAGTGCTAAAATAGCTTCAAATGAGTATTAAAACAATTGACGTTTACTGCAAAAATGGGCACATCCTCTTTGGCCGGTATATAAAAATGAAGCCGGGATTTCTCATGAAGTGCTATATACAGCGGATCGGCAAGGATTACGTGGGAGTGGGGGATTTGCCGACAGGAACCGATGTATTTTGCCCGGAGTGCAAACTAAGAATCGGCAGAATCAAAGTGGTCAAAGGTATGCCTGCGGTCTTTATTAACCACGGAACAGTCAAGCGCATCAAAACCTAAAACTAGCCCACTTTTAGGCCAAAAGTCCTAAAATAGAGCTGAATTTGACCTTGATGAGATTTAGGACTACTATTCGGGCAAATACATGAAATTCCAGGGGTTTCGGCTCCTGCCCCTGTTTACATCTTTTATTATTCTTTTCGCCTTCTCGCTTACTTATCCTACGAACTTATTTGCAAGAAGTGGTTGCTGCTCCCACCATAGCGGAGTTTGCGGCTGTGGGTGTTGTGACGGAACTCCGCTCTCAGATACTTGCGCGCCATATTACCCACAATGCTCACAACCGATTTACCTAGCCCCAGCTACTTCAAGGCCTCTTATTGTTTCAACCCCAAAAGCGACTATAAGTGTTATTGCAACAATCACTCCAACTTCTACGCCTACAGAAACGTCAACCCCGGTCACTTCGCCTACTCCTTCACCAGAAGTTAAAGGCGCATTAACGGAAAATTCCCCAAGCCCATCACCAGCACGGTTAACAACAGGGGAGACACTTGGCACACTAGCCTTCCTTGGAATTGTAATCGGTTTACCTACATGGTTTCTAGTAAAGAAGTTTAGAAATCCAAAACCCCAAATTTGACCTTTGAGGAATTTGGAGTAGGATTTAAGTGTTATGGCAGTTGGCGAGGGAGGAAGCGATTCAAACGGTGAAGGCACAGCCTATTTGGTTGCCAAAGCAATGGCAGATCTTAAGTCTCTGTCCGGAGATATTTTCTTAGACATAATCGCTGGTGCAAAGGGATACAAAGTTACGAAAAGGGAAGCGCTTTTATATCGAACCAGAAATCTCATTGAACAAAACCATCCGAAAAAAGGAAAAGAATCAGAATAATAACTTCATTACATCCCCAGAATTGTGAAGACTTTGTGAATCAGGAAGGCGGGCCAGACTAGGGCTTTAAGAAACCCGATAACTCCGTCCATAAAATTTGTTGCATTCTGAATGTAATAAATTAAAGCCCCGATAAAACCCAAGCCGTAAACTGCATTTCCGCCTCCGCTATGCATTCCTTTCCAATTTTTGTGTTTTTCTACGTCCATTAATTTAATTTACCACCGAAAAATATATTTTTCAATATCAAGTCTTGTAGCCGGTGTTACAATTTATATATGTACCTTTTGATAGCAGCGGTTGCGGTCGGGTTAATTTTGGGGCTACTTGGCGGGCCGGTTTGGATACTCCTTCCCTGGGGGATTACAGGATTAGTCCTGGGGTATTTTTCCAAAAACAGGAATGCGGCTCTTAGGAGCGGCGCAATTTTCGGGTTTGTTGCTTCACTAATGTTTATGTTTCACGGTTATGCGGGAACCGATCCGGTTTACACAAAACTCGGGTTCTTTTTTCTCCTTGGGATTTTCGGAGCCCTCTGCGGATTAATCGCTGCCTTTGTGGGAAACTCCATACGTAACAAAATCAAAACGTGACACTAGGAGCTAGACTTTTGCCCAACGTAGAAAATATCACTGATCCGTACCGATGTCCATTGGTTGCGGATCAAAATCCTGTAAGCCGATCGCACAATACGTGAGGCGTCATAAACTGCTGCGTCCTCACACATTCCTTTTTCCGCCCGCCTTAATTGTCCGGCCTCGCCAATCTCAACATGAGAACAACCGTTTTCCGGAGATTGAAACGGGCAGCCGGCGCACATTTTTTGGATATTCATGGCTAGGTTTTCCGTCATGGAGTTATTATACAACAGCCTCTATAGTTTGCTTTCCAGCAGTTTCTTTATCTCACCAAAGTAATATCGGTCCCAACCGTCGGCTATATCTTTAAACTCTTTGAAAGGGATGCCTGTCTGAGTTAGAACTACAGTTGTTACACCGGCTTTGTTAGAAAGTTTAAAAACGACTTTGGAAAACTCGTCCCATTTTCCCGCCATCCAATCCTGATTAAGTTGTTTCATCGAAATCACTTTCGTATTGCTTCCGGTAATATCTCCGCCCCAAAAGCTGAATTTAAAACCAACTTCCGGCTTCATTTTAGCGGGTCCGCCACCCCATTTATTTATAACTTTGGTGTCGGTTAAAGCTTTCCAAACACTGGAGAGGGGAGCTGCAATCTCATATTCCTGCTTCAACTTTTTGGTTGACATGGTATATATGAATAGTATAATAGCACTAATGAACAAGAAAGTATTGGTGATAGTTGCAGTACTACTTCTTTTACTTTTGGGTGGCTGGTACTTCATGTCCGGAAAGAAAAGGGCGACGACACCGGCAACCGAAACCTCGGGTGGAAACGGAAATCAACAGCAAACCACTTCAGCAGTCGGGACTTTAAAAGATATTCTTGGTAAAGGTGTTGCCCAGAGCTGTACTTACAGTAACGCGGGTAGTACCGGGGCGGTTTATACAAGCGGAGGCAAAGTAAGGGGGGACTTCGACGTAACTGTAAATAGCGTTGCTACAAAATCCCATATGATTGTCATGGACAGCACAAGTTATATGTGGACGGACGGCCAAAAGACGGGCTTTAAAATGAGTTTTGATCCGAATGCAACACCCGCCACGGGTTCTACTGCGGCAAAGGCGCCAAGTGGAGCGGTTGACCCAAGTGCAAACATGAATTACAACTGCGGGCCCTGGGTAGTCGATGCCACCATGTTTAATCTTCCCACAGGCGTTACATTCCAATCATTTAATGTTCCCACACAGCAAGGGACTTCCGGTGGAAGCTCCTCCTCTTCACAATGTTCTTATTGCGACAGTCTTACGGGTGATAGTAAGACCCAGTGCCGTGCCGCACTGAAATGCAATTAAGAATATTTCATGGCCAAAGGTTTTGTAATTAATCTCGAAGAAGCGACAACCGGCAACAGTAACTTCAGGAAAGTTATTTATACTGCACATCACTCCCAGTTGGTTTTGATGAGTCTCAGGGCGGGGGAGGAAATCGGGATGGAGGTACACCCCGACAACGACCAGTTTTTGCGGATCGAAAGCGGGGAGGGTAAAGCCATAATCGACGGCAACGTTTATACATTTAGCGCTGGATTTTGCATAGTAGTTCCCGCAGGGTCATCACATAACATTATAAATACTTCAAAAACTTTTGAGCTGAAACTTTATACCGTTTATTCTCCGGCCCACCACAGACTGGATGTAGTCCATCCCACTAAAGTAGATGCCGCGGCTGACGAGGGTCATGAAGAATTCGACGGTAAAACTTCAGAATAATGAGTCGCAGAAAAGACGAAGAAGTATTTAATATTGAAGAGCTTCCGGCGGAAGTTCTAGCCTACAAGATCGGGGTTAAGCCCGATGAAATTCAAAAGCTTAAAGGGGAAGGCGTCAATACATTCAATAGAACTTCCATATTGGCTGTTAAAGGCCATATGACTTATCACGAAGCCGCGGAAGTTTTAAATGAGCTAGCAGAGGGAAACAAAGTTCTTCAGCCCCGCATCAGTAATTATCATAACTCCCGTGCACCAAACGCCTTGTATCCTAAAGAACCGCGGCCCAAAACCAAAACCGAAAACAAAAGTATCTATGATAATCCGCATAAGAAAAAAAGTACTGCGGGTTGGAGAGTTCGGAGCGCCGAAGAAATAACCTTCCGGGCCAGGCAAAATGCGGTTAATACCGAGCAGGAAACACCGCTTGATGAAGAGGCTAACCCTTTTGACTAACTTCCCCCTTTCCCATGGAAAGCTGCATGAACATCACGAAGCTGCTTATTGGTTACATGGGTATAAATTTGGGTAGTTGAGATGTTTTTGTGTCCCAGCATTTCCTGCACGCTTCTGATATCCGCTCCGGCATTTAGAAGGTCCGTAGCAAAACTATGGCGCATAACGTGCGGGGTAACTTCCATCGGCATCTTCATTTTATGCGAATATTTTTTTATCATCCTTTGAACCGAGCGGGGAGTAAGGCGCATATGCTCATCCGGGGTAGTGGGGTCGGACTTGCCCTTATGATGAATGAATAAAGGTTTAAAGTGATCAACCCTTTCATTTAAATATTTTATAAGCCAGTCGGTTGCCCTTCCCGAAAGGAAAACCACACGGGCCTTGCCCCCCTTGCCGATAATGCCAAACTCTTTGGTATCCAAATTAACTTTATCCCTGTCGAGCCGGGTAAGTTCCGAAACACGGAGTCCCGTTGAAAAAAGCACCTCCAAGATTGCTTTATCGCGTTTTCCCTGAATTGAGTCAAGGGACGGTGCATTAAGCATTCTGTCCACTTCTTCTCCGGAAAGAAACTTGACTTGTCTTTCTTCCACTTTCGGCAAATCGATTTTGTCAGGTGCCATAACACTAAAATCATTCCGTATCAACCATTTTAGAAATGACCGAAGGGCAATAACGTGATAACCCTGGGTCCGGCGTGCCAGCGTTGCCTTATTTTCCCCGGGCAAGTTGGATAAATAAACACGGAAACTACGGACCATATCCTGATTAATGTCGCGTAAATCTTCGCGGATGCCTTGACTTTCCATCCATAACATAAACCGCGTTAGATAATGTTTGTAGTTCCTGATCGTTAGGGGAGAGGAGCCTCGCTCAACTTGAAGATATTCCAGAAAGTCTTTTACTTTTCTTCCTATTTCAGACTGGTTATGAGCAGACTCAGCCATTACTAAGAAGATCTTATACCAAAATGTGGAGAGTTGTCAATGACATTGTGCGACAAATGTCATTTTTTTAGTCTCTCCTTATACCACCTTGCCAGCTCGTTATCATTATTTATCCAGCACTCTTCAGGTAAAACTCTTTTGCCTCCCAGTCTTATACCTCTTCTTCGTCCATGCGAAACCGGCTTCATTGATATTCGCATATCATGGTCTTTCGCAAATTTACTCAACTCGTTATTATTATTCGAATGGTCAATCGCTCTAAAAAAGTCTAAATAGTGAAATTTTTCTTCTACCGTGTCAAGATTTTACACCTCGTAAGTACAATAACTACTATTTTAGTGATCTAAATCTCTAAATCATAATCGAGGCTAAATACGACCTCACCAAATCGATTTTAAGGCCTATGTAATTCAAAAGGCGACTAACTGATCGTCTTAGTTTGGCCGAAAACATGGGAATAACCGCATTTTACATAAAAAAGGATAAACAGCTAAAAACCGGGGGAGGGGGAGCAAGAACCAAAAATATTCTTCGGCTTATATTCGGAAAGAACAATACTAAGGAAACGCGGTGGGAGGATAGTATTACGAACGGATAACAATAAAAGTGCATACGGATATATGAATGCGCGGAAACGTACATAAATACGCTCTACTCTCAGCCTGTTTTAGTATACGTCGCAAAAGTATTATTGTACGACATAGTATAATCAGCTTCCCTGTGGGGCGTGCCACTAATAAGGATGTCCTAAGCCCTCCGGGAGAATAGTGACGCACTTATGTAACCAACAAGCTGCCTATGCGCTTCTCCCTAAATGGTGTGTGGTATAACTTCTTCCTAAAGTGGCAAGGGGCTGCTCCTGTCTCTCAATTACTTATCCACACATAGCATGCCCCGAAGCTGAGAAAGTAAGGTCTTGAGGCCAACAACTGTATCAATGTACATCAGTTCTCCGTGACAACAGGCTTCGGTTTTTCTTCGACCGGTATGATGTGTCGCTTTTCGTGAAAACAACCTATAATTATCGTGAAAACTATAAGCTGAACACACTATTTATCCTATAATTATAGGGTACTTTCTCCCCCTCCCCTGTTCCCCCCGGCTTTTGTGTGCTTTTATTTGGAGATTTGCTTATTCGCTTATTTGCTTATTTCTCATTGGCCCCAATGGGTTGCAAAAAACATTGAAATAAGAACCAGCGCCCCCACCACCAGGTGTTCCCTGACGGTAGCCAGAAACAGCCTACCCTCAAGCTTACTTTGGCCCAGGCCCATAAGAATGTAAAAAGTTACAGTCAGGAAAAGCGAGCCAACGACCACCGTTACGGGCCAGAAGAAAAGTACCGCGGCGGTCTCCGCCATAACAAGAGTCGAAACAGCTGACAGAACCAAAATGTCCTTTGAAAATTCCTTCTCAAGTACAACCGACCAAAAACCCTGCATAAAAAGCGGAAATGAAATAACAAAAACCAGAGGTAATAAATAATACAAAGAACTTCTGAGGGATAGAATAGCATCGAATACAAGGAACGATGTAACAAGACTGAGTACAAACCCCACTCCCCTGGCTGCCCGTAAGAGTGCAATAGTACGAATTGCCGAAACGCTAAAAATATTCATTGTCAGGCAGAGTACGTAGATACCTATTCCATAAAATATAACAATCGGGATCCGGGCAAAAATATTGGCGGGGAGAAGGAACCAGAAGGTTCCTACCCCGAGCGTAAAAATTGTAGGAAGAACCAATGTTAAAAGGGTCATATTCTTACCCAATCCCTCAAAAAGAGACCAGAAAAACAGAATTATCGTCATAAGTCCCAAAACTGCAATTGCCCAAAAACGGTTCTGGTCTGTTAAAAACTGCACTGCAACGAATCCTAGAGCTAAAATACTTGAAGCTATTACAAAACGCCGGCGTTTAGACATATGAATTAAATACCCGTGGAAATCTGCTGCATGGTTGCGTCGGGGATATCGAGATTACTGAAAACGTTGGCTACGTCTTCTGAGTCCTCCACCGAATCCAAAAAAGTTAACGCTTTGGCGGCGACCCCGGGATCCTCGACTGTTTGTAAATTCTTTGGCTTCATCACAAGTTCGGTCTCTTTCATCGCAAAGCCCGCTACTTCAAACTTCTTCCTTTCCTCCGCCAGCTTATCGGGCGCCGTAAACACTTCTATCCCGTCGGGAGAGTCCGTAACATCCTCTACCCCAAGGTCAATCATCCTAAGCATTTGCGCTTCGGAATCGGCCGATTTTTCAACAAGGATAAAGCCCTTGCTCTCAAAATTAAATGAAACCGCTCCCGGGCCGGCCAGAGTACCCCCGGCACGTTCGAAAAGATTTTTTATTTCCTGTGCGCTTCTGTTTTTATTATCGGTGGTGACTTCAATAATTACCGAGATTCCTCCCGGACCAAAGCCCTCATAAGTAATTTCACTAAGGTTTGCTGCCTCGGTAGTTGCTTTGGCAATTGCCCTTTCGATATTCTCTTTTGGCATGCTGGCTGCCCTGGCTTTATCAATCTCCACCCGCAATTTGAAGTTCATGTCGGGGTCTGCCCCGCCTTTTGCCGCAATCATAACCGCCCGGGCGAGCTTTGAAAAAAGATTTCCTTTGGCGGCGTCGTTGACGGCTTTTTGACGCTTAATTGTGGCGAAGTGTGAATGTCCGCTCATACAAGTCGAATTATACCAGTTTGCCTATTTCTTTGTCAGAGGAAGGTATTGACATAGCCAGTGCCATCTCTATACTCATACTAGCTAAAAGATAATGGAAACTTCTCTTGCCCAAAAAGCTGTGGCCTATGCGCTTTCCGGGAATTGGCAGGAAGCCCAAAATATAAACCTTCAGATTCTCTCGGAAAATGCGGAAGATGTGGATGCCCTCAACAGGCTCGCCCGCTGCTATTCAGAGCTGGGATTGGCTTCAAAAGCGGTGGCCACGACTCAAAAAGTCCTGAAAATTGACCCTGTAAACTCAATCGCTCAAAAATGCCTTCTTAAGTGGAAATCGGCGCGCCCCGACAGCTACGGCAGGAAAGCTGTAGCCCCATCGGGGGAAGCTTTTTTGGAAGAGTCAGGCAAAACCAAGATGGTGCTTTTGATGAACCCGGGAGACACCAACGTCTTTGCAAATCTGGACTCGGGCGACGAGGTTAAATTTGCACCCTATGCTCATAAAGTTTCGGTAGTCAGCGAGGACGGTAAATATATCGGACGCCTCCCCGATGACTTGGCAGCCAGGCTCAGGCAGTTCCTGAAAAAAGGCAATAAATATCAGGTTTTGATTAAGTCGATTGATTCGAAAGATGTTACCGTACTTATCCGCGAGCTGGAGAATAAAACCGGTATAACTTCCTTCCCGCCCGAAAAAATGGACTACGTAAGTTTTACTCCGCCTGAGCTGGTCCACAGGGACATCCCCGAAATGAGTAACTCCGAAGAGATTACAGAGTAGTTTTTAGAATCTTTTGGCGAACTTGGCCCCCATTTTTATCTCCAAATCAAAATCACTTTTTCCGGAGCTTCTCTGGCATGAGAAAAGGGCAGCAACTTTCCAGACAGCGTCAAAGTTTTGCCCGGAAACTACACAATCAAGTGAACTGTCGGCGGGCTTCCGGTCCACCGCAACGACCTTTCCTCCGAGTACCTCAAGAACCTGCCCTACCCCATCCGCGACACCCGGAGTGCCCGTGGAATCCGTCATAGTAAATCTCAAATTTTTGTCTCCAAAGTTATTATCGGAAAAGTAAACTGTAAGACGTCCGCTAATGGGTCCCGACGCAACATAACCGGGTGTGCCGTCCGTAAGAATTTGCTTGCGCAAAAACTGGTTTTTACCTAAATCTATTTCTGTCTTGTCAATACTTTTAACTCTTAAGGCAAAGATTACCACCCCTACTCTATCGCCAAAGGGAATATTAGTATTTTTGTTGCCGAAGATAAATTTCCATGGGTCTCCCAGATCCTGCCCTGACCACAAACTGGTCGGAAACAAAAAACTGCGGGTTACCGTTTCCGCAAGCAGAGTTCCACCCAACCTTTCGTTCACGCCAAGCTGCCAGACATTTTTGATCCTGAGGCTACCATAACTCCTGGCAACATCAACCTCGGTTTCACCGGGAATAATTAGGGTTGTTTCCTCCCCGAGAGCCGGGTCAAGGACCGTGACGTCAACATCTCTCGAGGCCTTCTGAAAAACAAACGCAAACTTATCTACCCCATTCCAATATTTTGTACTAAGCTTTAAATACAAGACCACAGAAAGAACAATCAAAAGGGGTATCACCACTTTGATTAAAAGGCTATATATTTGGCCTTTTTTCTTACCGATGTTAAGTCTGTTTTTTCTCCGGGCAGAATACATATCCCGACATTTCTTTTCAAAAGAAATGTCGCTAAAGAAAGATACAAAAAAAACACAACTAACGACTGTGTGAGACTCTAAGACTCTTAATGGAACCTGATATTTCGGCTTTATCTTTACCTGTACTCCTTAGGATCGAGCGGACTATCTCAACTGCGGCTTCAAATTCCGGTTGAACAATTTTACTAACCCTGAGAGTTTTCAATTTCTCCCAGTCCGAATCAAGGTGTACTCTGGAAATTATTTTTACCGCCGGGGCCACCGTTTGAACATAAGCTATTAATGTTTCCTGGGCAACCCGGTCCGGAATTGCCAGAACGACCGCCTTGGCATCGCGAATAAAAACTGCCTCAAGCACCTCCGGTTCAGTCGGATCGCCGTAAATAACCGGCGTACCTTCGCTTTTAAGATCCTGGACAACTTTCTGGTTATATTCAACAACAATAAAGGGAATTGCAAAATCAGTTAATGCTTTACCCACCCACTTCCCCACTCTGCCATATCCGCAAATAATTATGTGGTTAGTTAAACTTTCAATTGCCTCGTCTCTCCGTTCACCGCTGGCGAATAGTTTTGAAAGGCCCGAGTTGGCAGTAAGGTCACGAATACCCCGCCAGAATGGAACAACTGAATTAAAAAGTATTGGTGAAACAACCAATGTTAAAAGTGTTACAGAAATGCCGACAGATATATCGGCCGGGCCAATTAGTTTAAGTGCCAGTGCGGTCGAAAATATTACAAACGCAAACTCCCCTACTTGTGCGAGACCAAAGGCGGTAGCTACGCCGGTTCGCCCTTTATAACCAAAGGCTGCGCTGATTAAAAATACGGCGACCGCTTTTATTACCAAAATAACTACAGTGATAGTGAAAATCAGAGGCAATTTATCAAAAACCAGAACCGGGTTAACCAAAAATCCAAGGGTTACAAAGAAAAGCGCAACAAATAGGTCGCGAAGTGGGCGGGTTTCGGCAAATATTGCGTGATGTTCCTGCGAACCCGAAATAACCACACCTGCGAGGAAAGCCCCCAGAGCTGGTGAAATGCCGAAGAAAGAGGTTACGGCGGCGGTCCCGAGGGCAATCGCAACCGATGAAAGGAGGAGTAGTTCCCTTGAGTTGAGGTTGGCAACAAAATGAATTATAAAAGGAACTACCAGTCTACCTAGGATTAGCGCTCCCGCAATAACGCCAAAAGCCTTAAGAAGCGCCAGTCCGACAAGTCCCAGCCCTCCCCAGCCGCCCGTACCCAAAATGGGTAGGATTACCATAATCGGTACGACCGTAAGGTCCTGGACAAGTGACCAGGAAAACATCAGCCCACCGTGAATGGTGTCGGTTTCTCCCCTATCCCCCAAAATGAGGGTTAGAACCGCGGTTGAACTTATAGAAAAGCCCAGGGAAAGAATTAAAGCCGGAAGCGGACTCAAACCAAAAGCCGTGAGAAAAAAGTAAGATGCGCCGGTAACCAGAAAAATCTGAATAAAAGAGCCAAAAACAGCAACTTTAAGAAATTTGGTTAACCGGGAAAGCGGCAGCTCTACCCCGATTGAAAAAAGGAGGAGGATGGTGCCCACTTGAGCCAGTGTGGAAACATTTTTAGCGCTTGCAGGTAGAATCGTTCCAAAAAGAATGCCGGCAATTATATAGCCGACAAGTACGGGAAGTTTGAGAGTTTTGGCAAGAGCTCCCCCGGCAACAGCGGCAACAACCACTAAAAACAATCCGAGAACAAAGTCCATACAATAAGTCTAGCTAATGTGTGAAAACAAGTCTAGTAGGCTAATGGAGAATGCCTTCCTTTTGGATGAATTTTTTCCAGACTCTCTATTCTTCCGTTGTGCTTATCGAGCCTTTCTTGTTGAGCATCAAACTTCCTATCAAGAGAATCAACCTTCATGCTTAATTCTTTTAGATCCTTTTTTGATGCCAAATCCCCTCTCAATCCTTTCTCCATATCATCCATAGCAGGGATTACTACATCATTAAGCGCATTAACAACTATACTTGTAAACTCATCTTTATCCCTTTTATTCATTGCTTTATCATAATTTTTGCCGGATAAGGAGTCAACCTCTCAATCCATATCATCATAAAAATTAAAAACACCACCAGAGGAAACAGGATTTGGGTTTAGCTATTGGTTGAGTTTGTTGCGGCGCAAGTGTTTGAGTTAGAGTTTGAGTAGGAACTGTTGTTGGTGTTGGTGCTAATGTGGTTACTGGTTTCAATTTTTCAACGGACGCTCCCAAAACTGAAGTTTGGTTTTGATTGGGATAAACTACAGCAAAATAGGAAAAGTTTTTAGTGGTGCTGGCGATAGTATGAGCCAGCTGATTGATAACAGTAATCCTTGAAGGAAGAACTTTCCACTTCTTTGTAGAAGTGTCATACCAACCTATTTTTAGATTCTTTGGAGAAATACCTTTTAACTTCGCCAAATTGTAAGGGAGAACTACCATCGCAGGATGATCAAACTGTGGTATAGGAAAACCATTGAACGAGCTAACCGCATTAAAGTTGTATATATCCCCTACCAGGTTCCACCCCTGACTCCAGGGAAATGGAATCTTGCGACGATTGGACAAATCATTAAGAGATACTTCATCAATTGTTAAATAAATATCATCGTGGTGGGCATTATCGGGAATATAGGCCATAGCATCCCCCGCAGTACCCCTTCCCATAATAAAACTCGTAATACCCACATGGTTCGGTCCCGCAATAACTGGATAACTCCAGCCTGATTTGGAATTAGGACTACTTGAAACCGAAGAATTATTTGAAGTTGTACCAGCAGAACTTCCAGATTGATACTCATACGCACCAATATCAGGAGCCATCCCCTGCCATATGTGGTTTCCTTCATAATCAGAAATTAAACTAACATTCACCCCTGCGTCAATAGCGGGTGATGTAGATTGAAGGTGGAAATCTATCCCGGTGCTAACAAATACAGGGTCGGATGTTATTGAATGTGCATCTTGACCAGTTGTAGTTTTCCAGTTGGCAAGATTATATGCATTTGAATATATCGGCCAAGCATTGTACCCAAATTTTGTAGCTCCGTCCGGATAATACAAATTGTAATCCCAGGTTTCTCCAGCCCAGTTTGTGTCGCCTTTGAGGACATTATAAATGGAGTTACTTACAATATTATTTTCTACCTTCATGTTACTAACAGTAGCTCCCGACATACTCCACATAATAAAGCCGTCTCCATAAGGATCAGAACGCTGGCTGTGGCTAAAACCTCCGCCGCTGTTATAAATATCATTGTTATATATGTATAGGCCGTTAACTGTTGTTCCGGAGGTAAAAGCGCCTATTTCAATCCCGTGTTCGCAGTTAGTAATAATGTTGTTGTAAACATATATATTACTGAAAGCGGAAACTTCGCCATCTTGTGGAGCAGTTATCCCTGCATCGTATATGTTGTTTGCGGTATTGTCCCGAATGGTTATATTTGACATTGTTCCGGAATAAGCCTGGATACCATTCCCGCCGGTACTATTCCCCGAAAGAGACATGTCATTACGTTGCACAACAACATCATCAACCGGACTACTCCAAGCGTTTACCTCGATGTCGCTTGACCCGCTGTATCTAACGTTAAAATCCTGAATAACTATGTGACTTTTCAAACTATCCAGAATCGCACTTTGAGCTTTTCCGGCTTCAATTGAAGAATAATAGGTTCCAGGAGCAGATGCCGAATACAAATAGAGTTTTTGTCCGACCGAATCATAATAGAAATCTCCTTGAGAAGCAAGGGTTCCTAAAGTTATTTTTCTTACACCCATAGAAGCTCCGGAGTTAAAAACCATAATTCCGACATCAGTAGTCACACCTGATGCGTAATAAATATTGGGGTTGCTGGCATCTATCGAATATGTGTAGTTGCTTGAATCATTTCGATTGAATCCTGCATCCTCGGATGTCCAATTGTAAGTAGAACCGTTTGCAGTGGAAGTAATCGTTACCCCGGTTGAAGATGGCGTTATAACTTGAACTGTACTAACAGTATCAACAAAATCTGTTTGTGTCGAAGTACCATAAGCTGTCCACTGATGAAGAAACGATGTGCCGTCCGCTGTACCATAAAGTGTATATGGGGTCCAAGATGCGGATTGGTTATAGTAATTTTGATAGGTATTAAAGGCACCAAAATTTTGTTCAAAGAAAGATTGTATTGCGTTACCGGTTCCTATTTTAAGATAACCCGTTAATAGATATAAAGCCCCATTTGAAGTTGCAAAAACTTCTGAGCTCTGGCAACTTGTTCCGGAGGGGACTGTCATCTGAAGTGCGTTACCTGTCTGTCCTCCGGCGACGGATGATAATGTACAATTCCCTTGAACGCTTGTAGTATTATTAAATGCAGTATTGGCCATCAACTGACTGCCATAAGTCTCCCCTGTGCCCGCCGCCTTAATATACCCAATAAGTTTTTTGCCTGCATGGTCTGTAATTGTTAACTTTGACCCTGGATAACTTGTTAATACATTCGCACTACTAAAATCAGTAAAGGCAGTGCCATTCACAACACTCGTTTTCATATTTGCTTCTGTAACAGATCCTGAAGGTGTAGCTGCATATTGGGTCCAAGTTGCGCTTACAAGTTCTGTACTGTTTTGTATCAGAGGTTTGTTTCCGGTTCCATAGGCCCCAAATGTGATTGGGTGCCCGGAGGTTCCCGAGGAGGGAATCAGTAACTGCTCCCGCCAAGTGTCGCCGCGGTTGAAGAGGATAGAGTCATCCGCACCGAAACTAGAAGCGTTAACTTTGGCCACTGTTTTCCAAGCGCATGAACCGGATGATCCGATTGTTTGGGAAATTCCGTTACAGGAATCGTTCCCTGCATTTGCAACGTAATAAGTGGCAGCAGAAACAGATGATGTTACAAAAAATAAAAGCGCAAAAGAAAAAATAAACGCTACTAAAAACTTTAGCCAAATCTTATGAAGCATAAACACAAAGGTCTCTTTGTATCATACTTAAGAAACCTCTATTCAATATAGTAGTTTAGAAACTATAAAGCAATAGAATTTGATTATTTTTTAAGTGTGAGAAGTACATTTTGAAGATCTTCGGGAAGACCAGACTTGAACTCAACTTCTTTATTTGTTTCCGGGTGGATAAATTTGATGGAAGCGGCGTGGAGGAAAAGCCTGGGGCACCATTTGCGATCATTCCTGGCGGTCTTCCTACCTGCGTAAAATTCATCGGCAACTATCGCGTGGCCAATATGCCTGGCATGGATTCTGATTTGATGGGTCCGGCCTGTTTTCGGGTAAAATTCAACCAAGGAATGCCCGGCATTATTTCCCGGATAATATTCCAGTACTTTATATTTTGTAGTTGACTCTCGCCCACCCGGAAGAACTCCAAAACGCGACCTGTGCCAGGGCAATCGCCCAACTTCTGCTCTTATTTCACCCTCGGTTGGTTCAACTTTTCCATGGAGAAGCGCGGTATAAGTTTTACTTACTTCCCTATTCTTAAATTCGGACTGAAGCTTTTCAAACGCCTGTTGGGTTTTGGCAACGATGATAAGGCCACTCGTTTCCTTATCTAACCGATGAACAATTCCGTCCCGCATTTCCCTGTCCCCTTTTAGCGGATATTCAAAATGCTCACGCATGAAGGTCTGAAGGACCGGCTGAGTTGTAGTCGTATCCGCGTCATTGGTTATCCAACCACTTGGCTTATCCACTACGAAGAAGGAATCATCTTCAAAAATAATTTTCGGCTCCATGAAGACAATTATAGCCTACTTTTCCCTTTTTGCCGCGTCTTTTGTACAAAGAGTGGCTTCGGGGTAAATCATCAGCCTATCTGTATCGATCATATTGCCGCAGACCTCACAAATGCCGTATTTTCCAAGTTTTATACGGGTAAGAGCTTTCCTGACCTGAATAATCGTCCTGCCTATTTCGGTCTTTAGCGCCGAAGTTCTGGCGTGCCCGAACTGTTCATCCGCTTCAATGTCGGGGGCCGCGTTATCGTTAACCCTTTCGGTGTTTTTGAAAGGATCCTCCCCGCTTATTTCCTTTTTTCTTTTCTCAAGAGTTTTGAGTTTGCCTGTGAGAAGATTGGCAACAGGTGCCAGAATGCTAGCCGGGAATTTTGGAGGAGTGTTATTTTTTGTCATTCTTTTTGATTTGGAATCACTCACTACGGCTCAAATTAAAAAGTAAAACGAAACAAATAAACGCTGCCGCCGCTGAAATTACCGCTTCGACCATCGAACCTACAAAGGATAGCATGCCTATCCTCAAAATTGCAAGGACGGATCGGGCAATAAAAAATATGGCAAGTGTCGTAAGCCCCGCAAATCCGATCTTCCCCGACCTGTACCAGGTAAAGTTTTTATAATTGGCATCAAGCCAGTAGGAAATGAACACAATAATTAGTATTGCTATGAATGCTAAGAACGAGCTTAAAGAAGAGTGGGCAACGGAGTCGAGGAGGAATGTAAACCCTACCCAGGGGAAGCTTGAAATAATAAAAGCCTCAAATGTTTCGAAAAATTTAACCTTGAGCCGTAAAATTGCAATCGAGAGACCCGCTAAAGAACCTGCAAAGGCAGTCCACATGAATGCTGCCGGCGTAAATCTGACGGCAACCAAAAAGCCAATCAACATGCCGATAAGTATAAAAAAAGCGGTTTTAAAGATTATTTCCGGTGAATAATCCTCCTTAAGCCGCTTCCAGAAAATAAAGAGAAATACGAACATTCCCATCAAACTTGTGAAAATACTTGCAATTAGCATCACGATGATAATATCATAGTAGTCACCATGCTTGAAACCCCCCACGTCGCAATAGGTGCCGCGATTGCGACGAAGATTCCAAACCCCTTGATCGCGATCCCGCTGGCCTTTGTCAGCCATTTTGTTTTGGAGCGCGTCCCCCACTGGAACCCCCACATTGTTACCGAGACTAAGAAATTCGGTGCGCCGACTAAAAAAAGTCTGACTATTATTGCTCTCGATGTAACGCTCGCACTCATTGTCGGATCATTTATAGCCTGGCGGGCCCTTCCTGATACCGGCCACGCGGTTACAATCCTGGGCGCATCTTTTGCCTCGGTTCTCCCCGATTTGATTGAGTCCCCTTACTTCTTTCTAAAAATGCGCAATAAATTCCTTAAAAACTGGATTAAATTCCAAAAATCGCTTCAAGTGGACACGACCCCATTCTGGGGCATAATAACTCAGGTTTTGACAATCGGAGCCGTGATCCTCTGGCTCAAAAACTAAATTTGACACAGTCCGGTTCGCGTGTTATAAAACAGAAATCAATGGTTGAACGCACTCATACTGTAGAATTGGTAAACGGGCTATATAGGATTAATTTGGCCGGTAAAAGCATCGAGGAGCTGGAAAGCGGTTATCTTCGAATTCATATCGACTCTGATCGCCTGAAAGCAGCAAGGAAAGAAATGAGTAAAGTAAAGGGTTTAAATGGTACCATATTTTTGCCTTCCGAAGGTGCCCTGCCTGAGAGCTACAATCAACCTTGGCATGTCCAGATAAAGATGATACAAGAATTTAATTCAAAGATACGCGAGACAAACCCAGGGGTCAAATTTGCGCCAGCTCCTAATGCCGCAACTCTGTTGGAAGCTGTAGATAAAGTATATCGGGAGAGTGGAAAAAATTTACTACCGTTTTGGTCGCGTGTAGGGGACGGGACTGTAGTAGTAGGAAAAGTTTATACTCAGGAGGATATTGCGCGTGTTAACGGCGAGTGGTCACCAGGTGTAAGTAACGTCGAGATTGGAGTTTTACCAATCGGGATGGAAGTACCTACACAGGTATAATCCCCTGGCTAAAAACTAACTTCATAGCTTCATTTGTGTTAAAATTACAAAGCGCCGAGGTGGCGGAATGGCAGACGCTCAGGTCTCAAAAACCTGTGGAGGTAACACTCCGTGGAGGTTCGACTCCTCTCCTCGGCACTCACTTAAGCTTTGTGTTTTGTGTCACGGCTGAAGAATTTGATCCTGTCCCCTCTAAAGCGAAGCGGAATATTCTTTAAAGGTCCGTTTCTGTGTTTGGCAATATCGAGAGTAATATTCTCTATGTTTTCATCATCCTCACGCCAGAGGAACATCACAACATCCGCGTCCTGCTCAATGCTCCCGCTCTCCCTAAGATCGGCAAGCTGGGGTTTTTTACCGCCCCGTGTTTCTATGGCACGGCTTAGCTGGGAAAGAACCAGAACCGGGATTTTAAGCTCCCTGGCCAGATTCTTCATGCCCTGCGAAATTTCCGAAACTTCCTGAACTCTGTTTTCGAGATTCCTCGACCTGGCCAGCTGGAGGTAGTCGACAACAAGAAAGTCCAGGCCATTTTCCACCTGAAGACGGCGTGCTTTGGTACGCATTTCCAAGACGGAGAGGGCCGGAGTATCGTCAATGTAGAGCGGGGCCTCTGCAAGCTCTCCCATGGCATTACTGAGCTTTGTAAAATCGTCCTCGTCGAGTTTACCGGTTTTAAGCTTCCAGGCATCTATGTCGGCTTGACCGACCAAAAGCCGGTCCACTAGCTCTTCCTTGCTCATTTCGAGTGAGAAGAAGCCAACGGGACGCTTAAGATTAACCGCCACATACTGAGCAATGTTCATGGCCAGCGAGGTTTTACCTACTCCGGGCCTGGCGGCCAGGATCAGAAGATTGCTTTTCTGCATTCCTGCCAAGGCGTCATCCAAATCGGGAAACCCCGTGGGCACTCCCCGCATTCCCTCCCCTTGTTTATGCAGTTCATCCAAACGGTCAAAACTTTCGGCTAGCGCTGTTCTGACTGCCGTAAAGCTTTGCGACAGATTTTTCTGCGAAAGCGAAAATATTTGGCTTTCGGCAGAGTCCATCAATTCATTTGCGGTAAGTCCTTCGTCCATTGAACTCTCCACAAGCCTCCCGGCTGCGGACATCAGAGCACGTTTTGTAGCCGTGTCCTTTACAATCCTGCCATAGTGCTCAACGTGAGCTGCTGTCGGAACTTTGTTGGCCAGATCGGCAAGAAATGATGAACTGCCGATATTTTTTAAGGCTTTTCTTTTTTTAAGCCTATCGGTAACAGTCAAAACGTCAATCGGGGTCCTACTTTCATAAAGATCGAGGCAGGCTTCATAAATCGCTTTTAATCTTTCATCGTAAAAATCTTCGGCAGAAAGGAATTCCGCAACGGCAATAACCGCATCTTTATCGAGTAGCATCGCCCCGAGAACAGATTCTTCAGCTTCTTGCGAATGAGGCGGAACGCGAACATTTGGATTTTGAGTAGCCATTATGTTTGAAGGGCAGCTACTTTTTTTCGAGCACTATCACCTTTGTGCTCTGATCTTCCAATATATCTTCTTTTTTGAGTGAAAACTTGGGCAAAGTTTCTGTTGTTAGTCCCGATTCTTTTAAAAAGATATCGAGAGGCTGGAGTTTTTCGGAAAGCACCGGGGCAAGACCCGCAATTTTATAGTGCATCGGAATCACAAAATAAGGTTCTATTTTACTTATTATTTCAGTTGCTTCCTTTGGTCCGATTGTAAAAAAACCGCCAACCGGAATCATCAAAACGTCAACGTCCCCTATTTCGTCAACCAGTTCGTCGGAAAGTAAATGACCAATATCCCCCAAGTGAACCAGACGAAGTCCTTCTGCTTCGATAACATATACCGTGTTTTCGCCTCTTTCTGCACCTCCATGATTATCGTGAAAGGTATTGTAACCCCAGATGCTTACCCCCGAAATCTCGTACTCCCCCGGGCCTTGAACCACTTTTTTCATACCGTTAACCTTCTCAACAAAATTGTGATCGGGGTGGGCATGCGACACCGTGACAATTTCGCCTTCCACTCCGGAATATTTGAGTCCGACCATCTTAGGATCAAACGGATCGGTAACTACGGCCGCAGTTTTGGTTTTGATTTTAAATGAAGAATGTCCTAAATAAGTGATGTCCATACGTTAATAAACAAATCTACAAATAACTTAATCTACAAATAAATGATTTAATAATTTGAAATTTATTTGCTTATTTGATAATTCTCCTTGCACTCTAGCAAATCGCAGGTCTGACTGCAAGACTACTTTTTACTAACCTTGACTTAAATAGCTCAATCTATTATATTGTGAGCTCAATGCGAAAAGAAGTTCTTTGGGCAATCATTGCAGGGATAGTTCTGGGACTTACTATCGCATTTGGAGTCTGGCGGATTAACACAACAATAACCCCAAATAAAAAAACTGACCAGAGCAAGGCCTCACCCACTCCAAAACAGGCAGCGGCAGGTGAATTCAAGATTGTTTTGGATAAACCGGAGAATGACGATGTGGTTACGGAGAATTCGGTTACTGTTTCGGGCTTAACCAAGCCAAGCTCGTGGGTAACCCTTTCGGGTGAAGGTAGCGACTACATCGTCCAATCTGACACAAGCGGCGCATTTACAGAGGATGTGAATTTGGTAGCCGGTGTAAATCAAATAAAGATAACCGCGTTTGAGGTAGCGGGAAGCCAAAGCGCAACCGGGGTTTTGGTTGTTTATTCTTCCAGTTTCCAGACCAAGACGGTTCCGGTAAGCTCGCCGGACGCAAACGCTAGCGGAACCTCCGATATAAGGGCTAAAGTTGCGCAGGATGTTGCAAATACTCTAAGCCGTCCTAAAGCCTATATCGGAACAGTAACCGACATTACGGATTCAACTATTCAGATTAAAACCGCCATAAGCGAGATCAAGCAAATTTCTCTCGGTGCCTCAACGAGCGTAATCAATTCGGTGGGGCCGACCGCCAAACAAGTAAAGCCGACCGATATTGCAATCGGAGACATTATAGTTGCTATGGGATATATTGATGGAAATTCGGTCCTAAGCGCCCAGCGCATTTTAGTTACTGCCCCAATCACGGAACCTAAAATTAGTATCAAAGAAGCGCGCCTTACTGCTGTGGCCAAAAAAATCTTGAGCGTAAACAATGTATTTGATAATACGGGAGATTCGGTTAAACCCGACTCAAAAACGGATATTGAAACTATAAAAGCGGGCAAGATGGTAAGTACAAAACTGGGTAACCTCAGCGCAGGTGACGTAATAATTTATGTTGTGGCTACGGACGATAAAGGTGTAAGCTCCGTTAGATCAATCTTCCAGGTTCTAATATCTCAGGGTTAGTGCTAATCTGGTATATAAAATAATGATCAGGCTTCTCTACGAAAGCGATGCTGCCGAGTTTAAAAAACTGCGCCTTGAAACACTAAGGGCAGATCCGAAAGCCTGGCTTTCCAACTTTGAGGTAGAAGATGGCGCTCCCCTTAGTTTTTTTGCAGACAGGCTTAATTACTGGTCACACTTCCCAGGTTTTGGCTATTATGGTCTATTTAACGATGACACTTTGACCGCCTACGCGCTTATGGCTAGTAACTCACTGCCGAACAAAAAACACATAGTAAATCTCTCGGACTTTTGCGTAGCCGTGAGTGAACGGGAAAAGGGAGTCGGAAGCAGGTTGATGAAATACTTGATCGACAGGATCAAAATGGCTTCGGAAGTCGAAGAGGTCCAGCTTTTTGTAAATTCCGGCAACTCCCCCGCCACCAATCTGTACGAAAAATTCGGATTTAAGAAAGTAGCCACACTCCCCGAGAGCGTAAAATACCCCGACGGCAGCTACAGGGACGAATATGTTTACACACTCAAAATTTGACAACCAACCTTTTCCTGCTATAATTCCTACTTAGTCGAATAAATCCGTTTGAGTGTCAGTCACGCGACACGAGGAGCCTCGCAAAATCGAGGACGCAGGGAAAAGCGTAAAAAGATACTAACCATTGTCACCGCAAAGTAGAGATGGACCAAGAGCCCTAGAGTAATATTTAGGGAAAAAGGATGGGACCGCGGAGGTCCTTTTTTAATGGCAAAAGCCTTTAATTAAGACCCTCGTTCCTTCATAACCGTAGGGTTGTGGACGTGAACGAGGTTTTTTTATGGGAAAAGAATACGAACAACTAATAAGGGAAAGGTTCCCTAATCTAGACTACTCTGAGTTTAAACTTATAGATAACTCCAGAGAGCGCCTGGGTATTGATGACGTGGCATTTAGAAACCCAGAAAATGGGGATCAAGTTAAAGAACTTGTTGAACTCTTCATTATATCCTGTAAAGGTTTTACCTATTTCTATAGTGCCGAAGGGCTCGGAATAACACTAAATAACAGATTGGATAGCATTCTCGAAAAACTTGATCCGGAGAAAAGTATTTTGATTTTCCCGGGTAACGGAGCCCAAACAGTAAAGCAGCTTATAAGGCCTGAGATCTTCAAATTTTTTAGTTGGCTTGACCTGGACGTTAGACGGATTTTGAGTGAAAAAATGTCCGTGAATAGAGTCGACGTTACCACAGGAAGAAATGTTGTTAGAGAGAGGCTCCCTTCAAAACTTAACTCTTGTGTTGTAATCGACGACGTCTTAATGAGCGGTTCGACTGCACAGTCAGTTCGTTCATTTTTAGACCCAAGGGATGATTTGGAATGGTATGCAGCCACATGGATGACTCTATCCCCTCTCCAAGCTAAACCTAGACAGGCCCCAAATATCTTTAAGAGCAGCTTACCTGGATATATAAGTGTTACAACAAATGTTTTATATCAAGGTTCGAGTGGCATACCTGCCAATAACAGCCTTTCGTCCTTTATCGGGGATGGAGAAAAATCTAAAATAGTAGTTGATAGGTACAGGGAAAAATACGTTGATGATTTAAACACTTTTAATGGTATCCTTGAAACGCTCAGAAAACTAAAAAATGAATAAAAAATTACAAATCGCCGTTATTGGTCCGGCCGGACCCGAGGAATATAAATACAAAAAGCCCGGCCCTAAAGTATACAAAGCCGCAGGAACCATCGGTAAACTCCTCGCACAAAAAGGTTGTATTGTTTTTTGCGGCGGAAAGAGCGGAATAATGGAATCCGTGGCTAAAGGGGCAATATCCAAGAATGGAACAACTGTGGGTGTGGTTAGAGGAAATCTGAGAAATGTGTCAAACAAATACATTAATGTGGAAATAGTAACAAATTCTGAAACAGGTGGAGATACACCTCCTCTGATACTTTCTAGCGATGGAGTTATTATTCTCGGTGGTGGCGCGGGAACTTTGCAAGAGATGATTGTTGCTTACAGAAATAAAATTCCGATGGTTGCTCTAACAAACTTTGATGGCTATGGCAAAAAATTCGCGGGAAAATTCTTAGATGAAAGGAAAAGTATAAAGATAGAAAAAGCCAAGACACCGAAAGAAGCGGTTGAGCTTTTACTAGCTATCATCGATAATAGAAGAGAGGAGAAACTATGAGAAAAGGGCCGGTTACAGCTAAAGGCTTTGGAGATATTATGCCTGACGAAGCCAAGAAGAGACGTTTAATGGTAAACGCCATTGTTCCCGTGCTTGAAAAATATGGCTTTGAGCCTCTGGAAACTCCTACTCTCGAGTTTGCAGAAACATTATTGGGAAAATATGGTGAAGACGAGAAATTGATTTACCAACTCACCGACAAAGGAGGCCGTAAATTAGCCTTAAGATACGATTTAACCGTTCCTCTGGCCCGCTTTGTTGCCAATAATCTCGGCCTTCTTAGTCCAACTTTTAGTAGGTACCAAATAGGTCAGGTTTTTAGAGGCGAAAATCCCCAAAAAGGCAGGAGACGCGAGTTCACGCAGTTTGATTTTGATACTGTAGGCTCTTCTGAAATCGAGTCTGATGTCAAAGTAATTTCAGCAGCAATCGAAAGTGCGCGGGAACTGGATCTTGGCGATGCAATTTTACAGATTAATGACAGGTCGATATTTGATGAGTGGAACTTTACGGCGGAAGAAGTTAGAACAATTGATAAAATTGACAAGATCGGACGCGACGAAGTTCTAAAAGCTGTTCCCAATCTAAATAACCTGGAAACAGCCGCAAAACCCAATAGACTCGACAAAATTTTTTATGCTCTTTCTGAGGCAAAATTTGAAGAAGGACGTGATTTTACATTCAACCCCTATATTGCGAGAGGATTAGATTATTACACATCAACTATTTTTGAATTAAAACTTGATAAAACTCCCAACAGTCTTTCGGTTGGGGGTGGCGGGAGATATGACAATTTGATCGGAATGTTTGCAGGCCGCCCAATTCCTGCAGTCGGATTTTCCTTTGGAATTGACCGAATTATCGACCTAATCTAAATGAATCCTGCTCGAGTTCGCGCTTACATTCAACTACTTATTGTTTCTGTGATTTGGGGTGTGGCCGGAGTTGTTATTAAATACACTCTCGGGGGCTTTACTACTCCGGTTTTTTTAACCTACAGGTTCCTAATCTCAACAATAGTAGCAATTCCCTTTTTTATTCTTGGAATTTCGAAATTTCCTAAAAATCCAAAAATACTTTGGCTAACCATATTTAACGGCTTCTTGGGCACAACTGCTTCCCTTCTCCTACTTTTTTGGGGAGCCGAACGTACAACCTCGATTGATCTAAATTTAATTTCGGCAATTGCCCCAATTACCATCGTTGTTGCGGGCGTATTTTTCCTTAAAGAGCATGTAACCAGAAGGGAAACGATTGGGATCCTGATCGCGCTTGCCGGAACCCTCATCGCAGTGATTGAGCCGGCACTAAAAACTAATGACGGACTTTCCGGCCTTATCGGCAATATTCTGGTTTTTGGCTCGGTGCTTATCGGAACCGCAAACGTGATTTTGGAAAAGGTTATTCTTAGAAAAGAAGTTGAAGCCCTTGCCTCCACCCACATTTCCTTCATGGTCGGGTTCGCAACAACTCTCCCAGTCCTCCTCTTTTCACAGTCGCCTGCCAATATACTACATACCATATACACGACCCCATTCCCCTACCACTTAGGTGTATTTTATATGGCCATCCTTTCCGGGACTTTAGGCTATTATCTTTGGTTCAAGGCCATAAAGTCGATAGAAACCAGTGAAGCCGGGCTTTTTGCCTACCTGTACCCTATTTTTGGCATTCCGCTCTCAATTCTCTGGTTGAAAGAGAAAATCACACCTCCCTTTATAATCGGCTCAGTGATAATAGCCATCGGCGTCTTCCTTGCGGAGTTCAAGAAGAAAAGGTATAATTCCTAGATTATGAAAGCTGCAATTCACCCTAAATGGTACGATGACGCTAAGGTAGTTTGTGCCTGTGGAAATACATTCACGACAGGCGCAACTGTCCCCGAAATCCACGTTGAAGTTTGCTACAATTGCCACCCCTTCTACACCGGCACCATGAAGTTTGTGGATACCGCAGGCCGGGTTGACGCCTTTAAGGCTAGAATGAAAGGTGCGGGCAAGGCTATTATGAGCAAAACCGAAAAAAGACGGCTTAAGAAAGAGAAAAAGCTTCAGGAAGAGCACGAACGGCCTACCTCGCTTAGTGAACTGCGTGCGTAGATTTTAGTTATGGAAAACAACAACCAAGTCGCATACCTCGAAATCCGTGGTGCCACAGGCGGCGATGAAGCTAAACTTTGGGGCAACGACCTCCTTAGGATGTACTTGCGCTACGGCCAAAAAAAGGGCTGGAAAACTATTCAACTGGATGATAAAACCGTAAGGTTTAGCGGCCCCGGAGCATTCGATGCTCTGAAAAATGAGTCTGGGGTACATCGGGTCCAAAGAGTTCCGGCTACAGAAAAAAGAGGCAGAATCCATACTTCAACAGCCACTGTAGCGGTTCTGCCCGAAGTTCGCGAAACCGACGTTCAAATTAACCCACAGGACCTTGAGTGGCAATTCACAACGGGTGGCGGACACGGCGGGCAAAATGTAAATAAAGTAGCTACAGCAGTGAGGCTCACCCACAAACCCACCGGAATCATTGTTCAAGCACGCGAGGAACGTTTCCAGGAACAAAACAGACAGATAGCGCTGGCCCTTCTTAGGTCTAAGCTTTGGGAGAGACTAGAGGAAGAAAAACTAAGAACAATTGCAGGCTACAGGTCAGTAATCGGCCGCGGAATGAGAAGTGAGAAAATCCGTACTTATAATTACCCACAAGATAGAATCACAGATCACCGCTTAGGTAAAAACTGGGGCAACCTGGAAGTAATAGTTGACGGCAATCTGGATAAAGTCTTTGAGTTCACCAAAACCCTCAAATAAACGGACTTGAAAGATTCATTGTCCCGCGGCTGTGAGGGTCACAGAGATGTCCTTTTGGGATCCATCGCGCCAGATTGTAAGTTTGATAGAGTCCCCCACTTTTTTACCTGCGACAATTTTACCCAGACCTCCGCTGTCGGTTGAAATTGAATTGCCGTCGGCTTTGAAAATAATGTCCCCTTGTTGTATCCCTGCTTTTTCTGCGGGAGACCCGGCCACGACATTAACCACATACGCGCCCTGGGGAACCTGATTCAAAAGAGCAACCTGCTTGCTAAGCATTTGGTACTCCACCCCAAGAAAAGCTTTTGCCGGAAACTTGCCGTTGTTTTGATTAAATGAATTAAGCGCGTCTTTAACGGTATTTATAGGAATAGAGAATGCAACATTATTCGCCCCTTGGGCTACTGCAACATTAATGCCAATCACTTGTCCACTGGAGTTAAGAAGCGGCCCGCCGGAGTTGCCCGGATTAATGGCGGCATCGGTTTGAATAACATTATCCAATCTTTCAACATAGCCCGTAAAATCTCCTCCTGCATTTATTCCACGCCCGAGTCCCGAAACAACCCCAGTCGTAACCGTATTTCTAAATTCCCCCAAAGCGGTTCCGATTGCAATTACAAACTGCCCGACCTGAAGATTTGCCGAATCTCCAAGTTCAACCGGCTTAAGTCCTTTTGCGTCAATTTTAATTACGGCGATATCGTTATTCGGGTCTTTATTGATAGATTTAACATCATAGCTTTTGCCGTCGGGCGTGGCCACTTTATAAGTAAGAGTTGTGTCGGAAACCACATGTTTATTTGTGACGATAAGACCGTCCGCAGAAACTATAAAACCACTCCCGATGTCTTGAGCAGTTCCACCCTGGACACCCTGGGAAAACCCACCAAACGGCGAAAATTGAATAACTTGTCGCTGAGGAGCTGTAGCTGACACGGTAACAACTGAAGGCCCTACTTTTTTAACTACATCAACCACATCGCTATTTTCATTAACCACACGTTCGGTAACGGTTGAAATGCCACGCGGGAAAAATCTATCCAAGGGCCTAAAACCGAATAGTCTGTCGGCAATCGCGCCGGAGGCAAGCGAAGCCAAAACAACCAACACTAACGCTACCAAAACTAGCAGTTTTTTAATATCCAATTTTCTAATTGCCATACCGGGTACTTATGATAATTATACTAAAAACTTAAAATTTCCTTAAAAAAGCATTATAGCTTTTTGCAGTTGAGCGTCCTCAGTCGCGTTTTGATTGTCAACAACAAAATCAGGAGTAATACCTTTGCCGTGGACCCAAGTCCCCTTGGGGGTTAACCACTTTGCAACCGTAACATGGAGTCCCGCCCCGTCAGCCAAGTCAATCGGCTGCTGGACTGTTCCCTTACCAAAACTCTTTAGGCCAACTGTTCTTGCGTGAATTTGATCTTGAAGGGCTCCCGTCATAATTTCGGACGCGCTGGCGCTCCCGCCGTTAATTAGCACTACAACCGGCAAACTTAAGAGCCTGCCGGCTTTTTGTGTTTTATAATCAACTTTGTTTCCGTCACCATCGGCCTCTGTAACAACGACGCTCCCGAGCTTAACAAAATCGCCCGTCAGGTCCACCGCATCCTGTAGGTAACCCCCCGGATTATTTCTAAGATCTATAATTATGCCGCGAATCCCACCTTTTGCCAAAATCTGGTCAACCTGTTTATTCCATTCATCCGGCGTCTGGGCGTCAAAACTGTTAACCTTGAGGTCGGCTATTAGACCGCCATTACCTACGAATGTTAGCGCCACCGAAGGAACATCGAGCTTGGCCCGGACCAGATCAACTTTAAAAGGCGCCGCCCCGTCTCTGACCAGAGTCAGGGTTACGGTAGTACCCGCTGGCCCTCTGATATCGCTCACGGCGTCAGCAAGCGAAATTCCCGGAGTATCAATATCGATTTTTTTGTTAGCATCTTTAATATGGGCGACAAAATCCCCTGCTTTAACCCCGGCTTTCTCTGCTGGAGAGCCCGGTAAGGGAGCTTCCACCGTCAATTTGCCTGTTTTGTCAAAACCGATTTGAATTCCTACGCCATCGAACGAGCCGCTAAGGTCTTCGTTAACCATTTTGTTCTGGGTTGGCGGAAGGAAGGATGTAAACGGATCTCCCAGGGAGCTTACCATACCTCCTATTGCCCCATAAACCATTTGTCTCGGATCCAGCTTGGTTTTGTCGTAATATTTGTTTGAAAGAATGTCCCAAACTTGCCAGAAAAGAGAAAAGTCCACATGCTCATTGGACGGAACATCACGACTTATACTCACCTTAAGTGCTTTTGTTACCTCGGCCCTGAAGCCTTGGAGTCCCAAATAATATCCTCCCCAAAACGACAGGCCGATAATGACGAGAATGAGTATGAAGTTGCGTGCCTTGCCGAAATTTATCCTCAAAGACATATCTAAAGATGATACCCGAAAGACTAGGTCGACTCAAGCCTCAGATTTTATTTTAGAGCAGGAATATAAGGAAGAAGCGCTAAATGTCTGGCACGTTTTATAGCAACAGAAAGGCGTCTTTGATGTTTGGCGCAAATGCCGGTCCTGTCCTTGCCGAGCACCTTGGCGCGGTCACTCATATATTTTTGAAGTGTGCCAAAGTCCTTGTAGTCTGGGCTGGTATTTGTTTTGCAAAAAGGACAATTACGGGCTACAGCCTCGAGCACTATCCTTCTTCTTTTCTTGTTTTGCTTTTTTGCCATAACTTAGAAGGGTATATCCTCTTCAGCAGGTTCTTCTTTTTTTGAAGCAGACTTTGATTTCTTGGAGGGCTTTTTTTCTTCAACCTGAGATTCTTCCGCAGCCGGTGCCTCCTGAGTCTGCATGCCCGGCTCGGGAATATCTATATCCCCGGTCGGCTCGTCCGTTCGCTTATCAAGGATTACCATATCCGAAATTACAACTTCTGTTCTCTGTTTTTGGGCTCCGTCCTGGCCCTGCCAACTTCTGGTAGAGAGCCTGCCTTCAACGTAAACTTTCCTGCCTTTTTTTAGAAGCTGCGAACAGATCTCAGCCAGCTTATTCCAGGCTACTATATTGTGGAATTCTACGTCTTCTTTCTTTTCCCCGGCATCGGTATTCCAACTCCTATTGGTGGCCACACCAAAAGTACAAACCGCGGCGCCCTGGGGCGTGTAGCGCATTTCAGGATCGCGGGTCAGATTCCCGATCAGCATTGCCTTGTTTAAACTTCGTGCCATTTAATTTTCGTTTCGAATTACCAAGTACCTCAAAATTTCCGAGTCGGTTCTAAGCTTTTCGTTTAAAGCCTTTACGCCCCCTGCGTCCAATTCTAATTCAAAGTGCAGATAAAGGCCAGTATCGGATTTGCCCAATTTATAGGCCAATTCTTTAATTCCCCATTCTTTGGAGTCCTTGATGGTACCCTTAAAAATCTTAAGAGTCTTTTCCAGAGTTTCGGTTACCTTTTTCTTTTTGGCGGGGCCTCCCTTGCCGTCAATTACCAAAGTCAGCTCATAATTGTTCATATCAAGCTGAAGTATATCATGGCTAAGCTCCCCCCTTCAAGGAGTGGGCAACCCCCACCCTGCGCAACACGTTCAGGGTCATGAGTTTATAGTGATTTTTGGTCTCTATGCTTATGAAGTTACCCAATATCCTTGCGTAACCAAATGTTAAATCAACCAAGTAAACTTCCTGTTCAAAACCATGATAATTTTCCGGTTTGATTTTATAGCCCTCCTTAATAAATTGGGTTCCACTACGCTCAATTTTCTCGGCAATTTGTTCCCGGGTCAAAGATCCATCGTCAGGAATATAGTCTTGTCCGATTTTAAAACCAATCGGAAATTTGACAACGCGTGTTCTCCTTGGAACCTTTATCTCCGACCTTTGGGCTTCTCCCTCACAAAAAGCTATCTCCCGCCGAAGGGCCGAGACACCACCCGAAAAAGCTAGTGACATCATGCTTAAAAAGTTTGTTTCTTTTAAAACTACCCCTGTCCAACCAGCCTTTGCAGTATTTTCATTGCCTCTGCCGATAGTATTCCGCGGAATTCTTTCCATAGAAGCGTATTTTACTCCAGGAGGGGTTTAGGCGCCAATCTTAAACTCAACTACGTCGCCGTCCTGCATAATGTAGTCACGGCCTTCACTTCTGACTTTTCCGAGTTCGCGGCAGGCTTTCCAGCCACCGTTTGAGATGAAATCGTTGAAGTCTACAACATCAGCCTTGATGAACTTTTTGATGAAGTCTGTGTGAATTACCCCCGCAGCTTCCTGAGCATTTAGTCCTTTCTTGATCGTCCAGGCCCGTACTTCCTTCTCCCCTGCCGTTAGGAAGGTGATAAGACCGAGTGTGGCAAAAGCTTTTTGAATCAATCTTTCCAATCCTGATTTCGTTATGCCAAGGTCGGAAAGATATGCTTTTTGGTCCTCCGCAGAAAGTTCCGAGAGTTCACTTTCCGTTTTCGCGGAAACTATTATTACCTGGTCTTTATTAACCTTTAGCTCACCAGCATATTTGCTCTCGAGGGCAGAAGAGTCTTCCAAATCTTTCTCATCAACGTTGAGAACAATCAGAAAGGGTTTTTTTGAGAAAAGCGGTAAATTATCCTCAGATGATTGCTTGCCAGCCGAAGCCTTTGCGGAGGACCGGGCCACCATTTCTTCATCCGCCAAGTCAAGCTCAACCTTTAAAACCTCGAAATCGGTTTTAGGGTCGGTTACCCCCTGTTTAATGATGTCCGGATCGGAAAATGCACGGAGGACAAAACAAATCGCATCGGTTTCCCTAATATGACTAAGGAATTTGTTGCCGAGACCTTCACCTTTAGACGCTCCTGCGATAAGCCCTGCAATATCAACAAACTCTACGGTAGCAGGAACTTCAGGAGGAAGATTGCCCATATTCTCGGCTTTTTTGGTTACCTCAGCCAGTTTTGAGAGACGCTCATCCGGAACGGGAACAACGCCAATGTTGGGCTCAATTGTGGCAAAAGGAAAATTGGCAACATATGCCTGCTGTTTTTTTAGTAAAGCATTAAAAAGTGTACTCTTGCCAACATTAGGTAACCCTACAATTCCAACAGATAATCCCATATGAAGCTATTCTAACATATTTATTAACTTGATTAGTTTCCATATTTTGCACCTTTCAACTCTTTCTCAATTAGGTTTATAATAATTTGATAATCTAATATAAGAAGAAAAATTAATAAATAAAAACATGCCTAACTGCCGCTTCGATCGACACTTCTTTTTGACGTGGTGTTTTGTGGTCAAAACCAAATATATATGACTAAAATAAAAATTCCACCTAAAGGTGCAATTAAAGATGCCAGAATCCGCGGTTTGGGTGTAAATTCGCACGGCGATAAGATTTCACTCTATTACTATTCTTCGAATACTCCCAATGCTGTTTGTGTTGCCGAAAGCAAAGACGGTTTTGAGTTCGAACGGAGCGAATCTGTTTTTACAATCCGGGACGGCGATAAAAAAAGGGTTGACCCCGGCAAACTCTCCGGTCTAAAGATAAGCAGGTTTAACGGCAATCTTCTATTGGACTACCAATTAGTAGATGCAAAACAAAGCGGATCATTTTTTGCGTCCTCGCTAAGCTTGTCAAACTGGGATACTTTCACAAAAAATCCTGAGGGTATTTCTGGCGGAGTAATAGTCAGCGACTATAAACATAAGGGCAATTATGTCATGTACACGGGAGGAAAGAGTATTTCTTTTGGGGTGTCAAAAGACGGAGAGAGCTGGAAGTTTCAGAAAGTGGATCTCCCGGAAGATAAGAATTATTATATTGATTTCGTTATCAAAACCTCCCAGGGCATTTTTGTTATTTACCATACTAGTTCACTCGACTCCAAAGCAATGTGCTTCGACATAAATAGTCCCGACAAAATCCTCTGGCAGACCAAAACTTCGCTCTGGCAAGAGCCCGGTGAGTGGAAAGACCACGAGGTAACTTGTCTTGGCTGCGTCTATTTTGAAGGCAAACTTTTGGGCTATTGGAACATTTCGGACGTGGGGATATTTTTAATCACCTACCCGGTTTTTGAGTCCGAACCTGCACACGAAAATCATCATTATAAACTCGACAAACATCCGGCAAACCCCGTTCTGGTGCCACGCGCGGAAAATGCCTGGGAAAACGAAGCCGCTTTTAATCCTGCCGCATTTTATGAAGATGGCAAAGTCTACCTGATTTACCGCGCGGTAGGCAGGGACTACATTTCGGTTCTCGGGTATGCGGAAAGCTGTGACGGCATAAACTTCGGCGGCAGGCTTAAAGAGCCGATATACGCAGCCAGCGAGCCTTTTGAAGTCAAAGGCAAACAGGCTTCATACGAAACTGCCAAAAAATACATGTCGGGTGGCGGCTATGGCGGCTGCGAGGATCCCAGGATTACAAAAATTGGCGACAGACTTTATATGATTTATGTGGCTTTTAACGGTTGGGAACCACCCAGGCTCGCCATGACTTCAATACTTTTAGAAAACTTCCTTAACCGCAATTTTCTCTGGAGCAGGCCCGTTCTTATTTCCCCACCGGGGATAATAGACAAAAGCGGATGTCTTCTCCCGGAAAAGATTAACGGTAAATACGTAATCTTCCATAGAATTTATCCGAACATTCTCATAGACTTTGTGGATAATCTGGAATTCGACGGCAAGAGCTGGTTAAAAGGCGAGTTTGCAATTAAACCCAGACCAAATATGTGGGACAGCCGTAAAATCGGAACCGGCGCGCCTCCTATAAAAACCGACGAGGGCTGGCTTTTAATTTATCAGGGTGTTGGCGAGGCAGATTCATCAAAGTATAAAGTCGGCGCAATGCTACTGGACCTAAATGACCCGACCAAAATTCTTCACAGAAGCAATCACCCCATAATCGAACCTACGGAACACTATGAAAATGGATTGGCAAAGTTCGGTGTAGTCTACCCCTGCGGCGCAGTAATAGTGGATGGGCAGCTCTTAGTTTACTACGGCGGAAGCGACAGTGTTACTTGTGTTGCATCAGCAAATCTGAAAGAGTTTCTTAGGCAGCTGACAAATGATGAGGGTGGGACTCTTCATCCTATCAAACTACCGGAAGTAGACTAAAGCCTAAGATTATGAATATAACCAGATACCCCAAAAATCCAATCCTTCTGCCGCTAAATAAAAATCCCTGGGAAAGCTACGCTGCATTTAACGGCTCAGTCATAAAAACAAATGACAAATACAGAATGCTTTACCGAGCCATGTCGAGTAAGCAATTTGTCTCAGGGGCAGAGCTCGAACTTTCGGTGATAGCGACTGCGGAAAGCGCTGACGGAATAGATTTCGACAACCGCAAGTTACTGATAACTCCTTCCGAAGACTGGGACACGTTCGGTTGCGAAGACCCAAGGGTTACAATGCTCGATAATGAGTACTTTATCTTTTATACGGCTCTATCCACCTTCCCCTTTTCTGCCCCCGGAATAAAAGTCGGTTTGGCTATTTCGGATGATCTAAGCACTGTGAAAGAAAAACACTTAATAACCCCGTTCAATGCGAAAGCGATGACCCTCTTCCCCGAAAAAATAAACGGCAAATACGCGGTACTTTTTACGGCCAACACAGATCTTCCCCCGTCAAAAATCGCCGTTGCCTATTTTGATAAAAAGGAAGACTTATGGTCGGAAAAATTCTGGAACAAATGGTATAAATCGCTGGACGAACAGACTCTGCCTCTTACCTGGAGCAGCCTTGACCAGGTAGAGGTCGGAGCAACTCCAATTAAGACGGAGTATGGCTGGCTACTTATTTATTGTTATATAGAAAATTATTTTACGGATCAGCGGCAGGTTCAAATAAAGGGTGTTCTCCTTGATCTTAAAGATCCTAAAAAAATCGTCGGTGAAATTAAAAAACCGCTCCTAGTCCCCGAAACAGATTACGAAATAAAAGGCAACGTTCCAAACACAATTTTTGCAAACGGGGCGATTATAGAAAAGGAAAGCTTGTCTATTTACTACAGCGCATGCGACACCTCGGTTTGCCTCGCGGAAGTTCCCGTCAAAGAACTTTTTAGCAGCATGCAAATTAACAATGTTGCGCCCGTAAAATTCGAAAAATTCAAGGAAAATCCGATCTTAAAAGCTATCCCTGAACATTCTTGGGAATCAAAAGCGGTTTTTAATCCCGCAGCTATCAGTTTGGAAGGAAAGATCTATATCATTTATAGAGCCCAGTCCGGAGACGACATTTCAAGATTTGGTTTGGCGGTAAGTACCGACGGGGTAAGTATAGAAGAGAGACTCCCAGACCCGATTTATTCCCCGAGAGAAGACTTCGAGTCCAGGGGTTGCGAAGACCCGAGAATCACACAAATAGGCGATAAACTTTATATTTGCTACACCGCCTACGCGGGCGGCGACTTAACAAGAGTCGCATTAACATCAATTAGTGTTGAAAACTTTCTAAAGCGGAATTGGGATTGGGAGAAGCCAATTCTGATCACGGCCCCGGGCATCTACGACAAAGACGCCTGCATCTTTCCGGAAACTTTCGGCGGTAAATATTTATTTCTTCACAGAATTACTCCCGGCATTTCAGTTGATTACAGCAAAACATTAACCTTCGGCGAAAGTAATTGGCTTAGAACCCAATCCTACATCATTCCCAAACCCCATTCCTGGGACGATGAAAAAATCGGCATCGGCCCTACCCCGGTTAAAACCACTTACGGCTGGCTTTTGATTTATCACGGCATTAGTAAAAAAGATCATTTTTACCGTGCAGGGGCCATGCTGATGGACCTTAAGGAACCCCAAATTATCATCGCGAGAACCGAATACCCCATCCTGGAACCAACCGAAGATTATGAAAAAATTGACGGGCGGGGAATAGTTTTCCCTTGCGGAATGGTCGAATTGGAAAAATATTTATATACGTATTACGGCGGTGGCGACGGAAACATTTGTGTGGCAAAAATTAACACTCAGGAGCTTTTAACTTATCTAAAGGACCAAGTTAATAAAAAATATCTTGTTACCCCTCCGCTTGTACCGCATCGATAGAACATAAAAAGCCCCTCGTTTCACCCAATTTACTTAGAAGACTTTTTGTTGAGCAGAATTCCCAGGATAAAGACAGTTATCATGTCCAGCTGGCAGAGAATGCAAACCGGGCAGACCACATGGAGCTGAAACAGTTCCCTAAAAGCAATGTAAAGACAAAATGTAAGTCCGAAAGTGGCCATCCCGAGGATTAGTTTCGCGTTCTTTTTGAAAGCGGCGGATAGAATAATTACGTATCCAATTAATCCTATGAGTGGAGTTGGAATACCGAGTGTATTTGAAACTTCCCCGCTTATTACTGCGTTGCAGTTTACTGTAGCATTTACATTACAAGGTTGAAATGTAGGGTGAAAATACCTTTCCCAAAGAAGAAAAAGTGCAAGGCCAATTCCAACTACCGCTAACGCTTTTACCCACATTACAAGTCTTTCCTTGTTCATCAAAAATATGATACCATTTCTTCTGTGACAAAAAAAGAAAATATTATTGAAGTAACTAACCTCACCAAAAAATTTGGCGACTTCACTGCGGTTGATAGCATCAGTTTTGAGGTCAAAAAGGGTGAGATATTTGCTTTCCTAGGCCCAAATGGCGCAGGAAAGTCTACCACAATTAAGATGCTTACTACCCTACTGACTCCAACGTCGGGCAAGATTTCCGTAAACAAAGAGGATCCTCAGCGTAACCAAGCGGAGGTTAGAAAATCATTCGGGATTGTTTTTCAAGACCCTTCACTTGACGACGACTTAACCGCTATAGAAAATATGGAACTGCACGCGGCCTTATATTCGGTTGACCCGAAAACCAGGAAAAGTAGAATTGATGAACTCTTAACTTTTGTCGATCTTATCGATAAAAAAAGCTGGCTGGTTAAGACCTTTTCGGGCGGAATGAAAAGACGGCTTGAAATTGCCCGAGGGCTACTTCATCATCCTAAAATTCTCTTCCTGGACGAACCTACCATCGGGCTTGACCCCCAAACAAGGAACCACATGTGGAACTTTCTAAAGGATATCAATAAAAAAGAAGGCATGACAGTATTTTTTACAACTCATTATATGGAAGAAGCCGAAAAATATGCCGACAACATAGTAATTATTGATCATGGTAAAACTATTGCCAAAGGAACAGCAGAGCAATTAAAGTCTAAATACAAGTCACGTAGTTTAGAGGAAGCATTTTTAAAAATTACCGGGCAGGCTATAAGAACTGAGGAAGCAGGAGCAATTGAGGGATTAAGGCAGATGAGGAGAATGTGGACCGGACGGAGGTAATAGAATGGAAACAATTTATATTCTCTGGCTAAGACAGGTTAAAAAATACTTTAGGAGTAGAAGCAGGATTGTAGGCTCGCTTGCCCAACCTCTTTTGTATCTAGTCGTGTTCGGTTATGGTTTCGGAGCAATTTTCAGTAAAGCCGGACAGGGCAACTATATTCAATTTCTGGCACCGGGAATAATTGCCATGAGTGTGCTTTTTACGGCAATTTTTACGGGTATTGAGATTATCTGGGACAGACAGTTCGGATTCTTAAAAGAAACTTTGGTGGCCCCGGTAGGCAGATTTACGATTATGTTAGGTAG
>JBGQJK010000002.1:0-81525 GCA_041499035.1 Patescibacteria group bacterium | reverse complement strand
AAAAGGTTAGCGTTACTAATAGTGACTCGGCACAACATTCGCTGACTTCGGACGACGGATCCTTTGATACGGGGCTTATGTCAACTGGTCAATCAGGAAGTTTTACAGCACCTGCACAACCGGGCACATACAAGTTTCACTGCCAAATACATACAACCATGACAGGAACGCTAACTGTGCAGTAAGTTATACTTACTCAAATGTTAGACGTCCGTCAGTCTTCCCACTATGCAGATTTTTTGAAAAGGGAAGGGTGGATTGTGGAACGAACGAAAGGAGTTAACTACTTCATCAGAAAATTCCCGGTAGTCGGAAGCATTCTGAAACTTCAGAGGCCGGAAAAAATAGATTTTGAGGTAGTCGAGAAATTACGCCGAAAATACGGTATATTCCAGACTATTATCGAGCCGGAAGATGAACTTCAAACAAAATCTTTAGGTTCAAATGGCTTCAAATTGTCAAAAAACCCATATTTACCCAGTAAAACCCTTCAAATTGGTCTGACCAAAAGCGAAAAGACAATTTTAAGCGGTTTTAAGAAAGATGCCAGGCAGGCAATAAGAAAAGCCGCCTTCGCTATGAGCTACGGCGAGCCAAAGGGGGATAGGTATTTCATTAAAGAATGTTCTACTCCAAATGACATACGAGAGTGGCGGGAATCTTGGAAAAATTCTGTTAAATTTAACCGCTATGTACCGCCGGTTGAGCAACTTTTGAATTTACGCAAGAGTTTTGGTGATAAGAAGTCTCTATTTCTTGCGTCGCACAATATATCTGGCAGTATTATAGGAGGAGCGCTTTTCACGATATCTTCACACGGAGTATCAAACTATATCAGTTATTATTGGTACGGATTTACAAATAAAGAAGGCCGCTCTTCCCTATCCCAATACTCTCTCCTCTATCAGGGAATACTATGGGCTAAAAAGATGGGGTGTAAAGTTTTTGACTTCGAAGGCATATACGATTCCCGTTTTCCTATTAAGAACTGGCTCGGGTTTTCTCATTTTAAAAAGTCTTTTGGCGGCACAGAAGTCCTCTATCCCGGGTGCTATACAAAATTTAGATTGCCAATATGATTTACAAAGCGATTTCACTTAAACAACCCTGGGCCAGTTTAGTTGCGACCGGAAAGAAAACTATAGAAACCAGAAAGTGGTCTACAAAATATCGTGGAGATCTAATTATTTGTTCTTCGCAAAACCCTAAAATCGAACCATACGGCAAAGCACTCTGCGTTGTAGAACTTTATGATGTTAAACCGATGGAAAAGAAAGATGAAAAGAAAGCCTGCATCAAGGTTTATCCCAAAGCTCACGCCTGGTTTCTCCGTAATCTCCGCCCGATTGCTTCTCCAATTCCAGTCAAAGGAAGTTTAGGAGTTTTCAATTTGATGTTGCCTGAAGTTAATAAAAAGTGAAGTTAATTACTTACATAATATATATCATGTAAGTATTGATAAAAATACAGCCTCCAAATAATTGCGTTTAAGTAACTAATCAGTTTTGCAAAATAGCGAAAACTCGCAGCCCATTTGGCAGAATAAGTGATTACTGCATTTAAAGTCTGATTTTTCAATTTCCTCTCTCACTTTGAAAATTTCCCCTGTCGCCTTTTCCAAATCTTTTGCGGATCGGGTTGTGGATATCTTTTCTTGAGTGTCAAGATAATATAAAGAAAGTTTTATCATTTCCGGCAACTTTCCAAATGGTAATGTCGGGATTTTTGTTGCTGCCAATGCATAGAAAGACAATTGAAGATTTTTATCTACATCACGTTGACTCGGGATTGTTGCTCCCGTTTTATAATCAATAATTTCTATTTCCCCATTTCCTAGATCGTCAACGCGGTCAATCTTTCCCCCTATTTTTAGTGGTTTCGGATTTCGTGCTTCGGATTTCGTATTTACCGGAACGGTGAACGCTTGTTCAAGTGCCACAGGAAGAATTTTTGGATTAA
The DNA here is from genome assembly GCA_041499035.1 of Patescibacteria group bacterium. Lineage (GTDB taxonomy): Bacteria > Patescibacteriota > Microgenomatia > UBA8517 > UBA8517 > DATFUL01. Next base: position 79,566 of record JBGQJK010000002.1, on the reverse strand, counting down.
AACCTTGTTTTAGAAATCCGGAAAGGTATAGCTTGCCTTTATTTAAGAACTCCTTTTCGTGCAATTTCGTTCTGTAACCTTCACTTATCCAATTCTTATCAAGTAGTTCATAGAGCAATTTATCGGTTGGTTTGGCTTTTTGTGAAACTTGTTCAAAAAATTCTTTCAAAGTTGCGTGCATCGCCGTTCCAAAACTTTGAGACGCGGAAGTTGGTGTCGGAACTTTATAAACATAACGAAGTTTGTAATGCAGGGGGCAAGTTTGGAAAGTTTCAATTTGGGAGTAAGACAAATAATCTATGTGAAGCTTTTCAATCGGCTCAATCTTCTTATCCTCCGTTTTATAATCAAGAAATGAAAGCTGATCAATTTTTGCGGCCTTTTCTGAAGTAACAAACTTATCGCCAATCGATTCATAGATAAACGGCGAAAGTTTCTTTTCGCGCTTCCCCTCTCCATAATAATCAGCTGCTGTCAAAATTAATTTTTCTTTGGCTCTAGTCATTCCAACATAAAAAAGTCTGCGCTCTTCTTCCAAGTGGAAGTCCCCCACGGGCAAGACTTCTTTAATTAAAGCGTCCGGTATTGGAATCTGCTCTCTGCGTTCCATACTTGGAAATCTTTGGGTAACTAAATTAACTAAAAATACGACCGGAAACTCCAGTCCTTTGGCCGAATGAACTGTGAGGATGTTTACTGCATTTATATCTGTCCAATCACTGTCGGTAGCGAGTGGCGATTCGCCCAGCTCCATTGAAAGGTCCAACCAGTCAACCACCGAAGTAACGGAAGAGTCTTCATGATCCGCTTCGTAACTTTTTAATTTGTCAAAAAGTTTGGAAATATTTTTGGCGCGCTTCTCCGCTTCTGCCGATTCGGGAGAAAGCAGCTTTTGCAACAGTCCGGTACTTTCCAGGAAGAAATATAATAGTTGTCCCGCCGATTCCTTTTTAACCAAATCCAATTGTTTGTTAATAATTTCCAGAATATTCTTAACTTTCTCGCTTCCTACTGCTTCCGCCGCTTCAAAAAGAGAAGTATTATTTTTCCTGGCATAATTCCCCAGCTCCGCCAGTTCCCTGCCGGTTATCCCAAAATGATCGATGGAAAGCAGGCGGTAGAAAGAGACCGAGTCGGTAAAATCGTAGAGGACTTTTAAGTAAGCAATCAAATCAACTATTTCCGGCTGTTTAAAAAGCCTGCCGGGGCCCAGAAATTGGTAAGGAATTCCATTTCGCCCCAAGGCACGCATTATCGGCTCCGAGTGGTTGTTGGCTCTAACCAAAATCGCAAAATCTTTGTAATAATATTTATTTTCTTTTTGAAGTTCCAAGATTCTCTTTGCAATCTGATCTGACTCATTCTCCACTCTATCCGAGTGTATAAAACTAAGCTCTGAGCTCTGACCTCCAATCTCTGACTTAAGTTTTTTGTCAATCTTTTCCACAACTTCCAACCTGTCAGGGTTATTATGTTTTATCAGTTCGTAACTTCTATCTAAAATTTCCTGTGTTGAACGATAGTTCTTAGTAAGGACAACAACTTTTGTTTTTGGAAAGTTTTTTCTGAATTGAATAATATTACTTACCGCCGCTCCCCGAAATTTGTAAACACTTTGATCATCGTCCCCAACTACATTTATGTTTCCCTTCTTCCCGACCAGCAACTTTACCAGTTCGTTCTGGGCAAAGTTTGTGTCCTGAAACTCATCGACTAGAAAATACTTAAATTGTTTTTGATATTCCGAGAGAATATTCGGCCGGTCTCTAAAAAGTTTTAATGTCTTAACAATTACGTCTCCAAAATCTAAAAGACTATTTTTAACTTTTAGTTCATCATATTCACGATAGACTTTCGACAACTCGTTCCATTTGTCTAACTCCAACTTTTTATCCTCCGAAGCTTTAGCGTAGGAGGACATTTGACCCTTTACCCATTTTTGATAATCCTGAGGACTTACATCCTCATCTTGCAATCGACTGAAATGCTGCAGCATTCCGCTTAGGAATTTGTTGGGATTGCCTAGTGGGCGAAAGTAATTGAGATCAAGTTTGAAGAGATTTTTTCGTAGAAGCTGGACCGATTCGGCTTCGGTCATTAATTTATATTTCGGGTCGAGCCCTATATGAAGTGCTTCGCGACGCAGGACTTTATCGCAAAAAGAATGGAAGGTCATAATCCACATTTGCGTGTAACCATACGGCATGGCAACGTCTACCCTCTCCTCCATTTCCCTGGCTGCCTTTTCTGTAAAAGTTAATGCAAGGATTTCTGACGGTTTTGCTTTTTTGGAAAATATTAAATACTTGATGCGTTCGGTTATAACAGTAGTCTTCCCCGTCCCGGCGCCGGCAATAATAAGTAGTGGCCCTTCGCCGAATTTAATGGCATCCAGCTGTTCTTTGTTTAGTTTAAGACTTGAGGTTTTATGCACAACAGGATTTTAACACGAAACTGATATAATCCCTCCATGTCAAAAGAAATAGAAGAATCAGAAGCGGATACGCTCGCGGCAGAACTTGTAAGATCCTTTGTTTTAAATCCCAACAATAGAAACGGTCAAATCGAATACTTTGAAGGTCTTCGTGATCGGGGATTAGATATCCTGAATTACAACCCCCAAGAACTTATGGGTAACCCGACAATTAGGCAAAAACTACTGAAAGCATTTAACGCTGTAAAAAAACATACTAGCGCCCTGCCTGGAAGTCAGGATGGTGGGGAACATTATGTAACAACCGAACTCGAAGCAGTTTTTCGCACAATGAGGAGAAACAACACTTAAGGGAATTTCTTTATTTTAAACATGTTTCCGTGTCCCGGGATTATCCAATCCGCTTTTTCCAAAACCAATTTTCGGGAAACAAGTAGTGTTTCTTTATCGTTCGCAAAAGGATCTTCAAGATTCAGCAAGTCTTCTATTTCGTCTGTTTTTTGTTTTCCGTCCTCCCACCAAAAGACGTCGGGGCAAATACAAACCATTCCTTCTTCGGTTTTTATTAGAAGCGAAGTGTCCTCGGTTGCGTGTCCGGGAGTTTTTAAGATTTCCACATCGACGTTAGGTAATTTGCCTTGATAAAAAAGTTCTTGATCCCCTCTCCAACAGATCTCTCCATCATAAATATCAAGATTAGGGAAGAGTCGGATATTTAAAAAGTGATCCGGATGGTAATGACTTAAATAAATAAATGAAAGGTTTTTCTCCGAAATGTTGTTTTCTTTTAAAGCCTTAAGAAGCTTCTCGCTACTTGTCCCCGGATCTACTAAAAACTTTTTACCGTTAGATTCAACTAAAGTACATGTGGGGCTGGCAGTATAACTCCCGTCTTTGTTTGGATGGGCATACCCTTCCACCAAAACTTTTACTTTATTCATTTCCCTTCTCCCATTTCTATTTCCCCTTTTATCCAATCATAATAGTCTTTATTCACTTTATAAGTTGGAATCCCAATTATACACGGAGTGTCGTAAGTATGAATTTTATAGATTTCTTTTTCCAATTCTTCATACTTCCTTTTTAAAGTCTTGACTATCATCATTACCTCTTTTGATTCGTCGATTTTATTTGCTTTTGGCGGCCACCAAAACATAGGAAGAACTTCAGGATAAATATTTACGCAGCCGCAAAGCCTTTTTTCCAATAAATGTTTGCCGGCTTTTTTTGCCTGTTCAACCGAATCCCAAGTTGTGTAGACAAGAAGTAGTTCGTCCATTGATTTATTCTAACTCTTTTTTATCTGCCCCTCCCAAATTTTGAGTAGAAGTAATTTTTTGACCAAGTTGATTAAAAGAAGAGAATACATTGCTCATCATATTGTAAGCATTGTTTAGATGTTTTTGGAGTGTGCTTAAATTTTCTTCAACCTTGCCGTAATCTTTTTGGATAGCCCTGAGAATTCTAAAAACTTCTTTGGATTTTAATTCTAAATCCTTGCCTTCAAAAGAAAGAAGTAAAACTTGTAGGTGGGCATATAACGTATTGGGTGAAACCGGATAAACCCTGAGGCGCCTGGCAAAGGTGGAAAGTTCAAGAATGTTAACAGCTTCATAGTAAACTGCTTCCGAGGGGATATACATTAGAGCGAAATCCATTGTTCCTTCGTCCGGCAAAATATATTTTCGAGATATATCTTCAATATGATTTTTAACATCCTGAATAAATTGTTTCTTGGCATTATTTCTTTCTGCTTCAGTTTCGGCTTTATGCATTAAGTTGAAGTTTTCCATCGGGAATTTTGAGTCGATACAAAGGAGACCCGCGTCGGTTTTAAGAACAGCATCAACTTTTACACCGGACTTAAAAGGATATTGCAAGTGAAATGCATTTTTTGGGAAGGTCTGGCCAATCATTTCTTTTAAAACTTCCTCCCCTAGTCCGCCCCTAAGTTTTGGCGACTGCAAAAAATCCTGCAACGTTCTTATTCCTTTACCAATCTCGCTCATCTCTCCCAAATTACGTTGGACTTGAGAAATAACCCGCGCAGCATTATCTAGTCTTTCGTTAACCGCCTGCGTATTTTTCTGGAGTGAAGAAAGAAGGTCGCGTCTGTCTTCCCGTGAACCAGATTGTAAAGTCTTGATAATTTCCAAAAGCTCATCAGACGGCTTTTGAGCATCTTTAAGCTCTGATATTTTTTTGTTGATGAAAAACGCAAAAACCAAAAGGGATGCTACTATTATAATGATGAGTACGATCGGATCCATCGCGTAATAATAACATATGAAAGAAAGACGGAAGCAGCAAGTTCTCAAAAGAAAAAATTTCCTCCCCACCCTACTTGTAACTGTCCTTCTTTGGATTCTTTTGGCGGGAATGATCTATTTTGTAGATCCCGGAATTTTCGGAGCCGTTGCGCTCTTTTTTGCGCTTCTTTCTGCCACACTGCTGTTTACTTTTTCCTTAGTCTTTGCAAGCACGAGACGTGGAGTTATAGCCTCCACCGCGCTTTCCCTCTTCGCTATTCTCGCGTATCTCGGCGTCGGCAACATCCTTAACCTGCTTTTGATAGTTGCAATTGCCATATGCCTCGAGATATATTTGGCCCAGCGATGAATCCTTCACTTAAACGCCAACTTCTAAGAACTTTCGTTCAAATGATTGATGATCTTAAAGACAAAAAGGAGATTGAAAAGTTCCTGACTGACTTTTTTGATGATGATGAGTTGGAAAAGTACGTTAAAAGAATTTCCATCGTCTATTGGTTAAAGAAAGGCCGTGACAACGAAAACATCAAAAGGAACTTATTGGCAACACCTAAAGAGATCTCCGAAGCCAAAAAATTGCTGAAGAAGGAAGGCGTCAAACTAGCAATAAAAAAGATTGAAGCGGACGAATGGGCTAACCAATGGGCGGCAAAAATCAAAAAAATTGCCAAGTAAAATTTGACAAAGACTCTATATTTCTTCAGTATGTATTCAGGTTACTTTAATGAAGAAGAAAACAATCCTAAAGAGATATTTACCCAAAAAAATGTTGGTATTGGCAGCAGTGGCGCTCCTTTTAATCTTTGCTTCCATTGCCGCAAATAACTCTATACTTAAAAACCGCCAAGTCATAAATCCTAATGATTTTTCTACAAATATCACCAATAAATACTTTTCCTTGCCGGTGGGTAGAAAAATTGTCTATCAGACCAAGACCAATGAAGGCATCGAAAAAGATGAGATCGTCATAACCGGCGAGACCAAAATCATCGATGGGGTGAATACGCTTGTGTATTCTGACAAAGTCTGGCTAAATAACCTTCTTGTAGAAGATGCCCGTGATTATTTGGCACAACACACTAACGGAGACCTCTGGTATTTTGGTGAAGATGTAGACAACTATGACAAAGGAAAATTTGTCAATCATTCAGGAGCATGGATCGCCGGGATTAAAGGCGCACAACCTGGAATTTGGATCAAAGAAAATCCCCAAGTCGGCGAAACATATAAACAGGAATATTGGGCACACGAAGCCGAAGATACAGCTACCGTGCTGGCACTGCACGAAACAGTTAAACTGCCCTACGGAACATTTACCGATTGCCTAAAAACATATGACTGGACACCACTTAACCCCGCCGACATGGAAAATAAATACTACTGCCCGGAGTTAAAAACTGTGGTACTCGAAGTAGACCTGGCTACAAAGGAAAGAACAGAAATTACAAGCATTAAATAATACCTTTTTAAAGCCCCAGAAGAAGAAACACCGAGGATCCGTTTGGCATAATAAGGTTTAACGACGTCGAAGCGTTCTGGAGATTTGGAGTACCGGCCCATATCCCGTCATTCAGGCTTACAGTGTCCACAATTATCTCAGAATTGGTCGGGTCCCCCAAACAGGACAAAACTTGGGCATTACCGCTTAAGTTATTACAAGGATTTTGACTCGGAAACTTTACATAAACGTCGGCAGTTACTCTGTCCGTAGCAGCATCATATTTCCAATGCGAGGAAGCTGAAGTGGTCGGAACGTAGACACAATAAACCAAAGCCGAAGCTCCCGGATTAATCCACGGGTGATCGGCTCCGCCATATTCCCAAGCTATTTTTGGAATTACCGGCCTTTGCCCCGGTCCGCAAATTGAAGCCAAGGCTGTTGCTGCTGAGTCAGCTGCCAGAGTAGCAGGATCTTTTGCGTTTATATCCCAATCCTTCCCACCATTCCCGGGATGGGCGGCTTTATAAGCATCAACTGCCGCATTTACTTGAGCATACGTTTGCAATGATCCGGAACCGGAACCCGAAGTCGGAGACGGGGTAGGAGTGGAAGAAGACCCTGTCTGACCATAGTGATCGATAACAATTCCGATATCGACAATATTCACCGTGCCGTTGCCGTCAATATCGGTTTTAGGGTTCGGGGGTGGTGTTTTACCATAATTATCGATAATTAAACCGATATCTACTATATTTACTATTCCGTTTCCGTCAACATCCCCTATTAGTCCCGCGGCGAAAGAAAAGTTGAAAGTTCTGTACTTTTGAACAACATAGGAAGTGGCAAACGCAAAAATAGCGATAGCAATCGTTATTATAAATAGGCCTAAAGAGAAATATCTTTTCCGCTTCCGCATCGGTTAATAAAAATTGTACACTATACAATACGGGCCAACAACTTTAGCAAAAATTTAGTGTATAAACAGTTTGGCCAACTAGTGGGCTAAAAAAATAAAAATGTTACTCAACAATAACTTGCATTTAAAACTAAACTGTTTTAGAATCCTCCTATTATGCCTGAAGCAAGGTTGTTGTCAATAGAAGTAGTTTGTTACTCCAGTGGGGTTGGTGTGATAAAAGCTCGGAGCGGAGGGGGAGATCAAGCTATTACCAGTACTTCCATAGCTGTAGGCCCAATCGACGAGATGAGAAAAAGGGCTAGAGAAAAATTAGAAGGCAAACCCCATGTCGCCTACGGTGAATTTTACCCGACAAAAATGCATGAGCTCGTTAGAGAAAAGAGACTCCGGGGTTCATAGAATATATCCAAAAAGTATAACAAACTAGCTTCAAACACCCTCCAGGCTGTACAATATGCTCATGGACAAGAAATATTACATAACGAGCGCAATTCCTTACGTCAACGCTCCCCCTCACATTGGGCACGCTCTTGAGTTCGTGCAAACGGATACTATTGCAAGATATCACAAACTTTTAAATGAACAGGTGCTAATGCTCTCCGGCGGGGACGAAAATGCCCTCAAAAACGTCCAGGCCGCAGAAAAAGCCGGCGAGGAAGTACAAAAGTTCATCGATAGAAATAATTTGAAATTTATTGAACTCACCAAAAAGCTTAATTGTGATTATGATGTCTGGCAAAAAGGAAGCGACCAAAAAACACACTTCCCTTCCTCCCAAAAACTCTGGGAATTATGCGACAAAGCCGGAGATATCTATAAAAAAACTTATGAGGGGCTTTACTGTGTGGGTTGCGAACAGTTTTACCTTCCCTCCGAGTTGAACGAAAAAGGAGAATGTTTTGAGCATCCGGGTAAAAAGTTGGAAACCGTTTCCGAAGAAAACTACTTCTTTAAACTGTCAAAGTACCAAAAGGAGATAATCAAATTAATTGAATCTGACGAACTGAAAGTAAATCCCGTTGAAAGGAAGAACGAAGTTTTATCTTTCTTAAAAGACCCTCTCCAAGATATCAGTATCAGTAGAACCAGCGAGCGAGCAAAAAATTGGGGTGTTCCTGTACCGGGCGATAATTCTCAACGTATGTATGTTTGGTTTGATGCCTTAAATATTTACCAATCAGGAATAGGTTTCGGATGGGACGAGCCAAAATACAAAAAGTGGTGGCCGGCAGATTTGCATGTTATTGGCAAAGGAATAACAAGATTCCATGCAGTTTATTGGCCGGCTTTTCTTCTTTCCGCCGGGCTTGAGCTACCTAGATCTTTGTTTGTTCACGGATACTTCACAGTAAACGGACAAAAGATGAGTAAAACCCTGGGTAATGTTATAGACCCCGTTGATCTGATAAATAAATATGGTGCCGATGCTCTAAGGTATTATTTTTTGGCAAAGTTTTCCCCATTTACCGATGGGGATTTTTCTGAAGAAAAACTAAAGGATGTTTATAATGGAGACCTGGCCAACGGTTTGGGTAATTTAATTTCAAGGGTAGCCAAATTGGCCGAGACGTCTGGGTTCGAATACCCAGTAAAAAAATCTGATGAGACTTATCGGCCGGCTCAAAAAGAGGCAATTGAAAAATTCAGATTTGATCTGGCCCTGACCAATATTTGGGCAACCGATATTTCGGCAACGGACATACATATCAATCGTGAAACGCCTTGGACAAGAAAAGGGTCTGAATTACAGCGAGTCTTACAGGAAGAGATAAATGATATTAGAATAATTGCAAAACGGTTAAAGCCGTTTCTTCCCGAAACTGCAGAAAAAATTGAAAAACAATTCAAGGGACCTAAAATAAAGTCCGCCTCCCCCCTCTTCCCCCGCCTACGCTAAGAGCTTCGGCGGGCAATGCCCGCTTAGAGTAAAATAAAACAACATGAGAGACTTTATTATCAAACACGACAAGGGAATTCTTCGCGCTCTGGAAATTTTACCGGGATTTACCTCCTGGAACCTGATCCTCCTCCCCTACTGGGGTATTTTTGTTTTTCCGGTCTTTGTTGCTTATTTCATTTTATTCTTCAACATTTACTGGTTTTATCAATCACTCCAGCTTGCTGTTTCATCAATCATTTCTCACTTAAAAATCCAAGCAGCTAAAGTATATGACTGGATGCCGGATGTTAAAGGGTTTCCGGACTGGGAAAAGCTGCGCCATGTTGTAATTATTCCAACTTACCAGGAGCCAATTTATATTCTCGAGCGTACCCTTGATTCTTTGGCTGCACAGGACTTCCCAACTAAGCAAATTATTCCGGTTCTTGCTATGGAGGGTAAAGAAACCCGGCAACAGAGGGAGGAAAAATGGAAAGTGTTGAACGAAAAATATGGTCGCATATTCGGCCACTTTTATATGACAGTTCATGAACTGGAAATGGGAGAGGTTACAGGTAAAGCCAGCAACGAAAGATTTGCAGCCATTTGGATCAAGAAAAATTATATTGACCTCAACAAAATTGATATTAACTATGTAACTGTAACTTCCTGCGATGCCGACCATAAATTCCATCCTAAGCATTTTGCAAACCTTGCTTTCAAGTTCTTAGATAATCCTCACCGTTACAGAAGGTTCTGGCAGCCGGCCGTTATGTTTTATAACAATATCTGGGAAATTCCGGCAATTACCCGCGTCCCAAATACATTAATGTCAATTTGGAATCTTTCCCAACTCCCCCGCCGCGACCGGCTTATTAATGCCCAAAACTATTCCCTCTCTTTCAAACTATTGGACGAGGTGGGTTATTGGGACGCGGACAAAATTCCGGAGGATTGGGGTATATTTTTTAAGGCGTTTTATAAAGTAGGCGGGGGGCTTGAAGTAGAGCCTATTTATTTGCCTCTTTTGGCCGACGCGGCACAATCCACGTCACTCTGGAAAACTCTAAAAAACCAATACCAACAAATCCAGAGATGGGCTTGGGGAGTAAGTGATGACCCATGGATTATAAAAAGTTATTTATTGGCCCGGAATGTTCCTTTTTGGGACAAAACAATGAGACTGATTCAAGTTATATGGGCGCATTTCCTCTGGCCAGTAAACTGGTTCCTTATCACAATTGGGTTAACTATCCCAACTCTTATTAGCCCCGCATTCGGCAGAACCGCCTTGGGTTACACGGTTCCTAAGCTGTCATCTTTTATTCTTACTATTTCGCTGGTATTCCTGGTCGTCATGCTTGTTATTGATAATATCCAAAAACCACCCCGCCCTAAAGAAGTTTCGGTTTGGAAACAAATTCTGGCTCCGCTTGAGTTTGTTTTGATGCCAATCGCCGGTTTCTTTTTCTCCGCCCTCCCCGGTATAGACGCCCACACAAGACTCATGCTAGGGAAATACATAGAGTATAGAGTCACAGAGAAAGTTTAAAATTATTACCGAGCTCGCTCTAATTCTTGGTAGATCTTAGGCATTATTTGCTTTCTTAATAAAGCAGGCAAAATAGACCAATTGTTTTCAAACTTTACATTAAGTGCTTTTGATAAGACTTGCTCCCCTTCCGATCCCGTAACAAAAATGTGACTTTTCTTTGTCTGAAGGTCAACTATATTTACAAAGGACCAATTAGCTTCCATTTTAATTTTCAAATCCCTTACGCCCTCTTCAATTAGTTCTGTTTGAGTAAAGATTCCCTTTCCCCACATGATAAGTTGATAGGCCCCTATTTTCCAACCGGTACCAAATTCTTTAGCATCATTTTCTAAGGCTACCCGAACATTTCCTTCAACCTCACGAGTTGCATAATCAAACATCTCCAGAATAATATTTTCTCCGAGGCCAAAATTTGATTCCAGATACCCTGCAGCCTCTTTATCTCTCTGGGTCGCGTTTGTAGCAATAAAATTAAGGGTATTATGATAAATTGCCCCATACAATAGTCTCGCATGGTCGGTCTGGATCTTCTTTCCTGCTTTAATAAATCTTTCCACAACAATGGTAGCTGCTGCACCAATTAATTCATTTTGGATTTTGGCGTTAGGAAATTCTTTTTCCGGTTCGCCGGTTCTATGATCGATAGATTCAATTACCCTCTCGGCAATAACAACTTTTGGCATGCCCTTCATGGAAGATGCATCAACCAGAATAAATTTGTCCCAATTTCCCGAAGACTTATCGGGTCTTACCGGAATTTTGATATTATATTTCGCAATAAAATATTTGGTTTCGGGCTGAGGCTGGCCGGTAACCCAACCTTCTGCATCGTCTCCAAGTTGCCGGAGTAAATCTGCGTAAGCTAAAGAGCAGGAAGTACCATCCAAGTCGGGATTAAGCTTGGCGGTTACAAGAACCTTCGTCATAAACTTTTGTAATATTCAATTGTTTTTTGAAGACCCTCATCCAAATTAACAGCAGGTCTCCAATTGAGAACTCTTTCGGCTTTTGAAATATCCGGACATCTCCTTACCGGGTCATTTTGGGAAAGCGGTTTATACTCAATTTTTTCTTCAGCGCCGGTAATTTTAGAAATTCTTTTAACCAGTTCCAACATAGAAACTTCTTCCGAGTTACCTATATTAAAGATCTCTCCTTTTGTCCCTTCCGTAAACATCGCTTTGAAAAGCCCTTCTACCATGTCGGTGACGTAGCAAGGTGAGCGGGTTTGGCTACCGTCGCCATGAACCGTAAACGGCTCATTTTTTATCGCTTCCATTACAAAAGTTATCAATGCCCTGCCGTCGTCAATCCTCATCTTTGGTCCGTACGTATTAAAAATCCTAACTACCCTGAGGTCGACGTCATATTTGTTTAGGTAAACATAGCACGCGGCCTCGGCAAATCGCTTACTCTCGTCATAACATGACCTTCTTCCAAATGAATTAACATTGCCGAAATAAGCCTCCTTTTGCGGATGTTCAAGCGGGTCACCATAAACTTCAGATGTCGACGCCATCAAAAACTTCGCTTTTGTCTTTTTTGCCAATTCCAAAAGCTTTAAAGTTCCCAGAGAGTTTACTGTCAGTATTTCTTCGGAGAGCTTTTCAAAGTCTACCGGTGAAGCGGGTGAGGCAAGATCAAAAATATGTGTAATTTGCTGATTAGATATATGGTCGGGAAGTTCACGGACGTCGCCTTCGATAAATTCAAAGTTCGGATTTCCTAAGAATGGCTCAATATTTTTTTTGGTCCCTGTCACTAAATTGTCAAGACATGTAACTTTATAGCCTTTATTCAATAAATAATCGCAAAGATGGCTTCCGATAAAACCAGCTCCCCCGGTCACTAAAACCTTTTCCATATACATTATTATACCTTAGCTATAACCTTTTGCTTGGACGGTAAACATTCTTGCGTATTTTCCATTTAACTTAAGTAAGTCCTCATGCGTTCCATTCTCTGTGATTTGTCCATCTTGTACAACAAAAACCATATCCGCATTGCGGACGGTAGAAAAACGGTGTGAAACAAGAATAAGTGATTTGTTTTTATAAGTTTTTGATAAATTATTAAAAATTTCATATTCCGATTCGGCATCAATTGCACTTGTTGGTTCGTCAAGGATAAGTAAAGGCGCTTCTTCATAAAAGGCTCTTGCGATTGCTAATTTCTGCCATTGCCCAATGGATAGCTCTTTACCCTCCTCAAATTCCCTACCGAGCATAGTATCAAATCCCTGAGGAAGTTTCTCGATAAATTCTAGTGCGCCGGCCTTTTTTGCAGCCTCGCGAATCTTTATAATATTTTGTTTTCTAGAGCTTCCAAGAGAAATATTGTCTTTAACTGTAAAATGATACTGAACAAAGTCTTGAAAAAGTGTTCCCAAAAAACCATACCACTGGGAAAGTTTGATCTTTTTTATATTGACTCTGTTGACTAAAACTTCACCGTCGGTCACGTCGTAAAATCGACAAATTAACTTAATGATTGTAGATTTACCTGCCCCATTATCACCGACAAAGGCAATATTTTCTCCAGGATTAATAACAAAGGATATATTTTTTAAGACCAGGGAACCATTAGGATATGCAAAGGAAACATTCTTAAATTCAATTCTTGGAGGAGCTAATTTCTTAAAAGTGATCGGGTTCTCAATTTCCTTAACTAGTTTTGGAAGTTCCATAACTTGGAAATAGTGGTCAACATATAATGAGTGGGTGTAAATCTCGCCAAAGTTTATAACCGCGCCACCGACATTTCCATTAAGGGTGTCGATCATATTAACAAGTAATGTAAAACTACCGACGCTTAAAATGCCGCGCGTCACGTCCCCCAACTTGAAATAAGCAAGAGAAAACATTACCACGGCTTCAAAAAAAGAAGGTACTAATAAAATTTTGAGATACGATTTTATCGGTCCGGAATTTAAATCAAAAAGATATTTTTGTACTTCTTTAAATTTTTCAAGAAGTACAGCGGTTGATTTAAAGATCCGCATTTCTTTAATTGCAGTTTCTGTTGAAAGAAGCCATGTAAAATACCAGAGTTTTTTGACTTCGGGTGCACCCGACCCATATAGTGACCACTGGATGCTTCCGAACTTCGCCCTGAGGTACAGAAATGGAATATTTAGCAAAGTAATTGACACTGGAATCCACCAACCAAAGGGCAAAAGCACAATAAAAGCGGCAATCAAGGTTACAACGCTACTTAAAAAATAAGAAAACGAACGCAAAAAATCAGGAGGTCTCCAGGTCATTGTATCTTTTGCCTTAGCAATTAAATTTTGCGTGTCTGGATCTTCCAATTGTGCTATATCGAGATTTGTAAGTTTTTGGTAAAAAGAATAATTTATGTAATTTTGAAGTTTGTATCGAAACAAATAATCAAAATAAACCTGGTTCAAACCAAAAACGGTTATTTCACTTATCAACCCCATCAGGTATCTTGCGCCAAGAACAATTATTACTATTGTTGGAATTGATTTAGCTATGCCTAGGTTTTGGGAGACAATTAGATCGTCAACCAAAAATTTCAAGATAATGCTAACAACAATTGCTGCAACAGCGGCAATAATAGTGGTTAGATAATAACCAAGCATTATTGTCCGATCCATAGTCCAGGCCAGTGTTAGCATTCTTTTCAAATTGAAAAGTGTTTGTTTAATCGGTCTAATCACGTCTCGTTTTTTAGTTATCATACTTTGATTATTGCACATGCCATCCCGCCTCGCCAAACGTATAGTTGATCTTCTCTCTTGAGTATCTCTATAATGAAATAACTACAACCAACACACATCTGTATGTGAGTGGTGTAGGTGTAAATGCCAAAGACAGACTGGATCAAGAAAATTCACCTTCCTACTTGGGTTGTGGGCATCTTGGCTCTGGTTTTGATCCTCAGGATCCCATCATTCTTTGAACCATACTATTACGGTGACGAAATGATTTACATCACCCTGGGGCAAGGGGTAAGACAAGGCCTAAGTTTGTACAAGGATATCCATGATAATAAACCCCCGCTTCTTTATTTAACAGCAGCGGCGGCTGGCAACCTTTTCTTATTCAAAGTTATCCTCTGTTTCTGGAGTTTACTGGCAGTCGCCTTCTTCTATAAGCTTTCGGTAAAGTTATTTGACCCTCATTCGTCAAAGACTTCGGAAGGGGGCGGAAAGGTTGTAAAAGTGTCAACTTTTATTTTTGCGATTCTAACTACGATTCCGCTTTTCGAAGGTAATATTGTTAACGCCGAGCTTTTTATGATCGGCTTTACACTAATTGCTCTTTATGTACTTCTCTCGGAAAAATTGACCTCAAAAATGATTTTTTTTGCCGGATTTCTTTTTGGAATCGGAACTCTTTTTAAAATTCCTGCCGCTTTCGATATGCCCGTCATTGTTCTCTTTTGGTTCATCACAAATGATTTCAAAAGCTGGCCTAAAGTAATAAAAAACACATTTATTTTGGGGCTAGGATTTACAACTCCAATCCTTTTTACATTTCTATGGTACTACATGAAAGGAGCTCTCCCTGAATATATTAAAGCTGCATTCTTACAAAACGTCGGCTATTTAAGTAGTTTCAGACCTGGAGATGTCCAAAAACCTTTTTATATCAGAAACGGCCCTCTCCTAATCCGGGCTGCAATTGTTTTTGTCGGGACACTTATTCTTTATTTATCACGGAAAAAGTTGTCAAAGAACTTTATTCTTTTTTGTGTTTGGACACTTTTGGGGTTATTTGCCGTAACATTATCCGAGCGGCCCTATCCGCACTATTTTGTCCAGGTGCTTGCTCCAATTTCATTCCTTTTGGGCATGTTTTTTGCCGAAAAAAGCGTTGAGCAGTCCTTTGTGGTACTCCCCTTAGCTCTAAGTTTTTTTGTACCCGTTTATTACAAATTCTATTATTACCAAACCGCAAGCTACTACGTGCGTTTTATAAACTTTGCAGCCGGAAAGATAGATCGGACAGAGTATTTTCGGGGTTTTGGCCCAACCGTTAACAGAAATTATAAAATCGCAGATTTCATAGTCGCTTCAAGTAAACCGGGTGAAAAAGTTTTTATGTGGGATTCCGATAGCCCGGCTGTCTATGCCCTGTCCCGCCGGCTTCCGCCTATAAAATATGTGGCCGACTACCACGTTACCGACTATTCAAGTCTCAGCGAAGCGGCAAATCAGATTACGCTCAACCCGCCTAAGTTTATTATCCTGACTTCGGGCCGACCTTTCCCCGAGCTAACACCGCTCATCAAATCCGAATACTTGTTGATCGACCAGATTGAAAATGCAAACATTTACTCCAGAATTGATTTTGCTCCCAAGGGTAAGTAGTGTAAGGCTTCAACAAGGTGAAGCCTTGGCCATAAATTCAATTCATCCTCTTGGGACATAGCGAGGTATCCTTGAGTTTATGGTAAAATCAGGCTAGATGTGGAAAAATTTACCGTTTAAAGGTTGTGTCTATTTCTCAATAGTTCTAAATGCCATCTCCATTATCGCCATTCTGGCTTTAAAAAAGATTCTTCCGCCAATAACACCTCTTTTCTACGGGCTTCCGTCGGGGGCGGAGCAGCTGAAACCTGCAATCTGGCTTGTTTTGGCCCCGGGAGTGGGTTTTATTATAACCGCCATAAACATCCTGGTGAGCATGCTTACCAAAGATTTATTCTTGAAAAAAACTTTGATGATTTCAAGCGCCTTTGTTTCTTTGCTGTTAGCAATTGCAGTGACTAAAATAATCTTACTGGTCGGATTTTTTTAAAATGAAGGATATATTTTTATTTCCGTGGCTGGTATCTGCCTTAATCTCCTTTCTTATTACTCCTGTTGTAATCAAATTCGCAGGTAAACTGGGCATCATTGATGATCCTAAAAAAAGCAGCCATCCAAAGGTTATTCATACTATCCCCACCCCTAGAGGCGGCGGAATCCCAATATTTCTTGCCTTACTCATCACAACTTTGTTTTTTCTGCCAATCGATAAACATATGATTGGCGTTTTGGTTGGAGCGGGGGTCTTGGTTGTAATGGGAATACTGGATGACAAATATAACCTAAACCCTTATGTCAGACTGGGCCTTGGTTTCATTGCGGCGGGAGCACCCATCGCTGCCGGAATCGGAATTGCATTTATTACCAACCCTTTAGGCGGAACCATTAATCTAAGCCAGCCGCAGATTACTTTCAGTCTATTTGGTATACATAGTATTTGGCTAATTGCCGACCTCTTTGCTCTATTTTGGATAACTTTTTTAATGAATATGATTAATATGGGTGCAAAAGGAGTCGACGGACAACTTAGCGGGGTAACGGTTGTCGCGGCGCTTACTATTGGGTTTCTTTCCCTCCGCTACTCCGCAGACATAGCCCAGTGGCCGGTTATAATCCTGGCAGCAATTACTGCGGGGGCATATTTCGGATTTTTACCATGGCATGTCTTTCCCCAGAAAATAATGCCGGGTTACGGGGGCAGTACCCTAGCCGGCTACCTCCTCGGAGTACTTTCGATTTTGGCGACGGCTAAAGTTGGGGTCCTCTTGGTAGTACTTGGTATCCCGCTTATTGATACCGGCTATGTTATTATCAACAGGGTTCTAAATGGTAAATCCCCAGTTTGGGGCGACCGGGGTCACTTACACCACAGACTACTCGATGCCGGACTAACAAAAGGCCAGGTGGCACTTTTCTACTGGACGGTAACGGCGGTTCTTGGCGTCATAGCAGTAAATTTGAATACCGGAGCAAAGGTTTATACAATGGTGGGAGTAGCTGCGTTTCTCGGAGGGCTAATTATATGGCTAACTTACCGATCCAAAAACAAAAAGATAATTTGATACTTGCAGCAATTAAAGTTGCGCGGCCCATTCACTGGGTTAAAAACGTCTCGCTTTTTGCCGCGGTATTCCTTTCGGGCATTATGTTTGACAAGGGCCTCCTTGCACTTGTTGTTCAGGCTTTTGTTGCATTCTGTTTTGCCACATCCGCGACATATGTAATTAATGATTTACTCGATATGAAACGCGACAGATTGCACCCCGGGAAAAGGTTCAGGCCAATCGCTTCCGGCGCCCTCCCTGTTCCTGTAGCAATAGTTGAAGCTGTAGTTTTAGCCGGCGCGGCACTTTTAATAAGCGCAGGTTTAAACTCGCTCCTCTTTTTACTCGTCGTAGGCTATATTATTCTTCAAGTCTTTTACAGTTTGGGCCTTAAAAATATCGCCATCGTTGATATCGTCATTATCGCCACCGGATTTGTAATGAGAGTTTATGCGGGAGCGTTTGTCGTAAACGCCCACCTTTCCGTATGGTTCCTGCTCTGTGTGATTTCTGTAGCTCTCTTTTTGGCTTCCGGAAAACGCCGGGCTGAACTCAATCTGGTTGGTGAAGACAATCCGGTAACGAGAAAGAGTTTGGGAGATTATAAGAAGGAGCTTCTTAACTCATATGTGACCATGTTTGCAAACGCGTCTTGGATGAGCTGGGCGCTTTTTACTTTTTTTGAAAGTCCAAAAGCAACTATTCCCTTTTGGCTGGTTCTGGCTGAACTGAGTCGAACCACCACGATCAATAAACTATTGATGTTCACTATCCCTGTTACAATCTTTGGAATAATGCGCTATGAGTCATTAATTTTTGCAAACAGATCCGAAACCCCCGAGAAGTTGCTTTTAACCGACAAGGCTCTAATTATTGCCGTCGCCCTTTGGGTACTCCTTGTTTACTGGGTACTTTATTCGGGAATATCGGTAACCGGGTCTATTTAGTGAGTGGAGTATAATACATCGGATTTGTACAGCTTTCATTCGAACTTGTTACCACTCCTTCCATTCCACTACATTGTTTTATACCCCTCGGATACAAGGCATCCAAAAGTGTATCAGTTGCGTCGTCCAAAGACTCCTGAAGTCTTTCTAACCTTTTGCCCATATCGTCTGTTTTCAAAATCTCGGAGTTATTCGAAAGCTGAGTTGCAGCTCTTACTAACATGTTTCCCCCGACGTCTAGAGCCTTGGCTTTAGCTGCATCGCTTGAAAAATCGCATAATTTACAGTTTCCACAAAGTTTATCCACCATAATGCGATGATTATGTACTATAAGATAATAAATGTCAAACTTATTTGGGTGTTGGGGTGGCTAGAGTGGCGCTTTGAGTAGCCAGGGAGGCATATTGGTTGGAAATCCAACCCGTAATTCCATTGGGCAATCCGGGGGCTGGATCTTGATATTGAATTTTGTACCAACCGCTAGCTGCATCCGTATCCAAATACAAATATTTCTGCCCGGGTTTTAGTTCCGCTATCTCTTCTCCTTTTGTGGCAGGCTCAGTTCTCATCCTCAAAAATCCCGTGGGGGTGTTGCCTATCAAAACATAGGTTTTTACGGAGGAAGCAGGGGTTGGCGAAGGGCTCGGGGACGGAAGCGCGTCCTGGGACTTTGCTAGCTTTGCAAAAACAGTCAAACGATAGCCGATCTGAGTTTTTACATTCATGGTTTTGTCGGCAAAACCCTGTGCTCTAACCATAATTTGGTGTGACCCGGCGGCTGTGGAGTCGGTGTTATATGGCGAAAAACCCTGGGCCAATCCGTCAATTAATACCTGTGAGTTGTCCGGTGTAGAAATAACCACAAGACTTGCAAAACTCCCGCCGGTTTTGTCAAAAGATATAACGTCCTCGGAAGACAGGTCTTCGGTTGCTCCAAATTCACGCTGTATTACTGTCTGAATGCCTGCATCCAGACTCACTTTTGTTTCGTAGGGAACAAGGTTTTGACCGGAAAGATCAGGTACAAGCTTAACACTCACTTGTCCCGCAGCGTAAGTGCCCTTGTAAGGTGTTTTGCCGGCAAAATTGCCGTTAATATAAACGCTCGAGCTCGGGGTTGTGTCGACCATAAGCCCGCCAGGTTTTGGCTTAAAATAGCCTATCAGGAAAAATCCTGTAGCCAAAACTACGGCGAGAGTAACCAGTACCACGAAGATAACTTTTAGGGTTTTCATTTAAGTAGCCTCGAGTGTATCATATTTTATAGAGACCAAATAGCTTGGCCATTTGGTGGCCCAAATGATAGAATACTGCTACAGGGCCACGTGGTGAAGTGGAAACACGGCTGTCTGCAAAACAGCTATCGCACCAGTTCGATTCTGGTCGTGGCCTCCCAAAAATGAAAAAAACTGCCCTTATACTAATCTCCCTCTCTGTATTTGCCTTGGCACCGGCCAGGGTTTTTGCCCAAACTTTTAACGCCCAAAAAGCATACTCCGATTACCAGTATCAATTAAGCATATATCAGAAGGCTAATTCAGATTATCAGGACGCCAAAACTTTCTACAAAGGCAACCCCACCCTGCAACTCAGAGAGGACGCAAGGAAAGCGACTCTAAATATGCTTAAAAATAGAGATCAGTTAATGATTGTCTATTTAACGGCGATAAGAATGCAATTTGTCGAAACGACGGGCTTTGATGATAATCAAAAAGGCCCTATTTTCGGCAAAATTGATCCGGAAGTGGCGTGGTACAAAGACCATATGCAGAATTATCAGGATGGCGATCCCCTGGATACACTTTTTGTTAAGTCCGATGGGAGCAAAGCCAGGTATACGGCTTCGACTTTACTGGTTATAGACGAGTCGCTGTTTGATATCGGACTGAGCCAGGAAATTGGTCTTCGGATTGCCCACCAGCAAATCTACTCCGATCTTACTAATTACATTAACGACCAAGTAGAGGCGGGAAAACTTAGAATTGACCCTTTTAACAGGTGGCTTAATGACACAGATGCGGTTCTCACCATGCTCCAGACTAATGAAACTGCTGCAGCAGCTAAGATACAACTACTTTATACTCAGGATTACGGACTCAGCCAAGGCTACAATAATGCCATCCAGGCCCTTGCCAACTCCATTAGTCCTCTGACACAACTAAATAACTACTTAACAGAAATGCTAACGACGATACAAAACCAAACACAATGACAGAACAGAAGATAAATCCGGAAATGCCGGCCTCCGGCTTGAACTGGAAATCCTTGCTGACCAACCTCAAGCCAATATTGAAAAGTTTGTGGGATAAGTTTTACTCGAACAAAAAAATCTTTTGGCCGGTAAGTATAGGACTGGGTTTCCTATTTCTTCTTATTCTGCTTGCTGCTGTTTCCGCAAAAATACGCTCGACTCAAACTACTCGTGTCACTCCGTCCCCAAGTCCCTTTATCTTAAGTACCCCGAAAGCCTCCGGGTCTTCTGACGTTCTAATAAAATCGCAAACCAAACTGGAAGATCTAAAAAATCAAATAAACAATTTGGATGTTCATCAAAGCCGTCTTACTCCGCCAGTTTTAAATTTCGACATCCAGTTTTAGGTAGCCTCAGGAAACTTGACTTTCAAGCTCAGACTAAGCTAGAATAGCGGCTTGACCCGCTATACTAGCGGGTTTTTTGGTCACTGCCCGACTATGCACAAATTTAGCCTTGAACTGCCTAAGTACCGCCTTCAGCTTCATATGAGGCTCGTTAAAAGGCGAAAGCCCCTTGTGCACGACCCTTTTGTGCCTACTCTTTCTGTGGTTAACAAGAAATACAGAAGCGGGAGCCTGTTGGGTAAGATTGTCAGGCACCTAAGTGAGCATAAAAGCACCAGAAAGTTCTTTGCGGCCAACTTGAGCGCATTGGTTATTGCAGGCACGCTCTTGCCTACCGGCCAAAGCAACGCGCAGGCAGCCTCTGCTGATACCCAGCCTGATGAAACCGTCATTCAAACCCAGAATACACTAAATACCGTCAAATCTATTCAATATCCCCTTGGTACCGTCAAAATCAACCAGGGGTTCAGTTTCTTTCACCCGGCAGTTGACTTGGGAGCCGAAATCGGGGACCCAGTTGAGCCGGTCAAAGCTGGCGAGGTTATCGAGGCAGGATACACAACCGACGGCTATGGAAATACTATTTTGATCGACCATGGCCAGGGGTTAAGTTCGCGCTATGCTCATTTGAGCAAAATTGAGGTAAAAACAGGCGATGAAGTTACTACTAATACAGAGATTGGACAAGTTGGGGTAACAGGACGCTCAACCGGCCCCCATTTGCATCTGGAAATTCACCAAAACGGCCTCCCCGTAAACCCCCTTTCGGTTCTGCCAAGGTAATCAGTCGTTTTCGAGAGATCTCCAAAGATACCAGCTTGCTACTGTTCTAAACGGTTTCCAATTCTTCTCTGCAAATTTGGCGGATTTAAGCTTGTCAAACTTCTTACCGGTGACTTTTTCAAAGCCATTTTTGATACCCAGATCCTCGACAGGAAAAATATCGGGCCTGCCAAGTTTGAACATCAAAAACATATCCGCAGTCCAAGGACCAATTCCCTTAACTGCAACCAGCTCTTTTCTGACTTCTTCATTGCCGAGTTTATCCAGGCTCTTAACCTTCAACTCGCCATTTTTGGTCTTTAGCGCCAAGTCTTTAATGGCGCGGACTTTGCTCCAAGCCATGCCACAGCCCCTTAATTCGTTTTCATCCAACTTGAGAATTTTTTCCGGAGTCATAATGCCTTTAATTTTAGCCTTGAGGCGGCCTTCAATTACGTCTGCCACGCGTCCTGAAAGCTGCTGACCGATAATGTCCCCTACTAAGCCTTGAAAGTAATCAATATGAAGTTTTGGTGCAATAGTGCAATGTCCCCACTTCTTAATAAGTGGTGCCATGTATTTATCTTTAAGAAGAAACTTCTCTGCCTTTTGCCACATCATGAAGCTATTATATTACACTCGCGGCTTGAGGGATTCTATATGACTAATGGCTTTTTGAGCCTGCTCGGGCTTTATTTTCCCCGCTTCCAAACACTCATCTATCCTCGATTTAAGTGAATCAAACCCTGAAATTTTATTGACATCGGAGGATTTTGTATTTAATACCGCCTCCAAAAGTTCCTCGCATGACAGATCCCACCAACCTTTTATCCCTTGTGATCCTTTTTCTGACATGAAGTAGTCTAATAGTCCATTCCGCCCATGCCGCCACCCGGGGGCATTGATCCTGAGCCTGTCGAAGGATTCTTTTCTTCGGGGATATCCGTAACCAATCCCTCCGTGGTTAATACCATCATGGCAACACTGGCCGCATTTTGAAGTGCGCTCCTGGTAACTTTAACAGGGTCAATTATGCCCATTTTAGTCATTGAGCCGAACTCGCCCGTTAGGGCATTGTAGCCAAAATCGTTGTCGCTTTTGCTCAACACTTTCTTAAGAACGGCTGCCCCATCATCCCCAGCATTTTTAGCCAACCATTTGATCGGTTCTTCCAAAGCCTCTGAGACAATGTCCAGCCCAATTTTCTCGTCCCCCTTTTCGACTTTAACTTTTTTGAGTGCGTCTCGGGACCTGAGGAGTGCAGTTTCGCCTCCGGGAACTATACCTTCTTCAACTGCTGCTTTGGTAGCTCCGACTGCATCTTTAACTCTTTCCTTCTTGTCATTAAGCTCAATCTCGGTTGCCGCGCCAACGTTGATCTGGGCCACCCCGCCGGAAAGCTTGGCCAATCGCTCTTCGAACTTTTCCTTATCAAAATCGCTGTCGCTAGCTTTAATCTGTTTTTTTATTGATTCCACCCTGCTGTCGATTAACTTCTTATCCCCCTTGCCTCCAATTATCCTTGCGTTGTCTTTGTCTGCCCAAACTTTATCAGCCCTACCCAGATCTGTTACTTCAATTGATTCAAAAGTCCTGCCGGTATCTTCGCTTATAACCGTCCCGCCCGTAAGAGTTGCAATATCCTCAAGCATCTCTTTGCGCCGGTCACCAAACCCTGGAGCTTTGATTGCCAAAACATTGAAAGTACCGCGGAGCTTATTTACAACGAGTGTAGCCAAGGCTTCTCCCTCAATCTCATCGGCAATAATTACCAGGCTCTTACTGACTTTTACAAATTTCTCCAGAAATGGGAGAAGATCCTGAATAGAGGAAATCTTCTTGTCTGTTAAAAGAATGTAGGAATCCTCAATTTCCGCTTCCATTCTGTCGGCATTGGTCACAAAATAGGCTGAAGCGTAGCCACGATCAAACTCCATTCCCTCTTTATATTCTATATCGATGGTAAGACCCTTTCCCTCTTCGACCGTTACAACTCCGTCACGCCCGACCTTATCCAATGCTTCCGCAATTTTATTTCCGATTGCAACGTCGCCCGCCGAAATTGTAGCAACCTGGGCGATTTCCACTTTGCCCTTAATTGGTTTGGACATTTTTTTGAGCTCTGCCACAACGGCCTCAACCGCTTTTTCTATACCTTTTTTGACAATCATCGGATTGGCTCCAGCGTCAATTTTGGCCATACCTTTTTGAGTCAAAACCTGTGCTAAAAGCGTAGAAGTCGTGGTTCCATCCCCTGCATTATCATTGGTTTTACTTGCGGCTTCTTTAACAAGTTGCGCGCCCATGTTTTCGAATGGATCAGGAAGATCAATTTCTTTAGCTACGGAAACTCCGTCGTGAACTATGTTTGGAGCTCCCCATTTTTTATCCAAGGCAATGTTCCTGCCCTTTGGCCCGAGCGTAGTAACAACTGCTTTGGCCACAATATCAATACCCTTCAAAAGGGCTTTTCTTGCATCTTTACTGAATTTTAACTGCTTTGCCATTCCTTAAACCTCGATAGCCAGAACGTCCTCAAATTTTACAAATAGATACTCTTTACCGTCAACTTTTACTTCATTACCGCCCCATTTTTTGTAAAGAACTGTGTCGCCCACTTTTGCTGGTGAGGGGACCTTTTGACCATCTTGAGGAATTGATCCGCCCGCTGCTAACACTTTACCTTTTTGGGGTTTTTCGCCTGCATTATCGGGAAGGTAAATGCCCGAAGCAGTTTTTACCTCTTTTTCCAGAGGCTCGACAAGAAGATAGCCTGCGGTTGGTTTTAAATTAAGTTTTGCCATTTTTTTGCGAAAAAATAATGCTAATCACTTAGCATTCTAACTCTCTGAGTGCTATTCTACGAATCCGATCGCCTAATGTCAAGAGGAATCCAACTATGTATTTTTTAGTTATACATACTTTGACCTACTGATTGGTTGACCACGGACGTTTCGAATCTTTGCCTGTCAGGTCGGAACCTGTTCTTTTGTTTCCTTATATTTGAACAGGTGCTAGCTTTGAATGCCTATGTATTGGTTAATCAATGCATAGGCATTATTTCCATGACATTAGTTGTGAATTTTAGACTACTTAAACCCTCGGTAAGCAACACCTGGCCCATCTACCGTCTTTTTTCTCTTTGAGTATCTTTGCCAGTTACTGGACCTTTAATCTGCTTAAAACAACCTTTCCCCAGTCGTGCGGATGGAAAAGGGCGCGGGTTGGAGAAATTACCTCGCGGGTAATTTTTACTTTCATATGCCTGTATTGAATCCAAAAAGCAAACTTTTCAAAGACAGCAAACAGGGCTGACCGTCCAGGGTTAGTATGCCCCAACTTGCTATTTACCTTTACCGAATTAGGCCAGAAATTAAGGAGCCATTTATTTTTATATAAAAACTTTTCATAAGTTTTGTCTTTATTAACGATCGATATAATCTGGGCAATTTCATGGGCTGTGTATAAATTACGATCTTTCTTGGGCCAAACCAAATCGCTTTCGTCAAGCCATATATTAAGACATAGTTTGTCCTTTTGGTGTTTATCATTGGGTGTACGTGTATGAATTCCTGCCAAGCGAATAACTGTATAGGCAAGCACCCGCGTTGTCCAAAGTAAGCCTTCACCAGTTATTACGATCAAGTCAATATCGCTTTCGTCGGGGGAATTCTCCATGGCCAGCGACCCAGTGACCCCAACCATTTTTACACCCGGTAAAAATGCGATGAGCTTTGCAACTCTTTCTGCAATTTTCATCTTTTTGACCGAAATTCGCTTCCGGAGAAGCCTTTTATAGATTAGCCCCTCACGCTCTTCCAAATAAAAGTAGCCGTTTTTACCGGTCACGGTTTGGTCATCATTTATTTCTAAAACGTTCTCCCCAGCCTTCCACTTAATCAAATCTGCCATGCTTAACGGGTAGTCAAAAAGGTCGTGGTACAGGATCGAAATTCTTTCACCCGCTGTAAACCGGCCTTCTGTACTTTCGTTTCTCGTCGAGACTGTATAAAGGTTAAGCATGTTAGCGTGCGATTAGCTTATACTGAGTCAACACCTGTTGAATTCCCTGCGCCGCCGTTACCAGAGCTTTGTCCGGAGTTGTTGTCCCGTTAGCGACAGCATTGACGGCATCCCCGAAATAACTAATCATCTGAGAATTTATTCCCGTTGGCCCGTCAAAAGTACGCGAATCAAGATACCAGCTTGTTGCACCCGGGGCCTGAGAAATCACTGACCCTGCAATCGGATGACTGGATAGTAAACTTGTCATATCAGTTCTTGGGTAAGGCTCCCCAAAACTGCGGGTCTTACTTTCATTTTGGTACAGCTTAGTTAAAGAGTCCTGGGTGGAAAGAAACTTCAGGAAATCCCATGCAGCAGCTTTATGACTACTTCCCGACCATACTCCCTGCGCCCAATATGTTGCATAGGTGATATCGGGCTGACTTGGACTATCTTTAGGGAGCTGCGGGATAGGAAAAGTCTTAAATCTGAGATTGGGGTTCATTTGCAAAATATCAAACGCTCTCCAACTTGGGGCAATATACATTGCCAACTTGCCGGCAGCAAAAGCTTGGGTTGAACTCGGAAGCGTTGCATCCCAAACACCGTCTGTTGTAGAGAAAAGTGTAAAAAAGGTAAGTGCACCCTGGGCATTTGACCCCGTGGGACTACCTAAATCCACTCCGTTTTGAAGCATTAAAAGCGCAAGTATCTCCGGCCAATGGTCTACATTCTCTGTTCGGCCCATTGCGGCTCCAGCTTGGGTAATTACCCCCTGGTCGTCTTTAACGGTGAGAGATTTGGCAATAGACCTAAAATCGTCCCAACTCGTCGGTGGAGTTTTACCTGCTTTATCAAATATATCCTGGTTGATATAGAGTGTTAGAGCATCATACTCGAGCGGTATCCCGACTATACTGGCACCGGATGTTAAGTCTGACGAAGCAATCGGATAAAAAGTTTTTGCAAAATCAGCCGGGTTCATAACCGCCGCAGGGAGTGCATCCAGGCTGCTTCGAAACATCGGCACCCAGGAATTATGAAAAGCAAAAATGTCAGGGCCGCTGCCTTTCGCAAGCGAACTGGTAAGCCTCTCTCTATAATCCTGAGGGGACTGTTTAATATAGTTTATTTTTATACCACTATGCTGCGACTGATAACTATCGATAAGTGGTTTAACAACTACCGGATCTTCCCAAAGGCCCCACCAGGTAATCGTCCCGGTTGGTGACTGTGAAGACGAAGTTAAAACCTTAAAAACCACAAAGATCAAAATTAAAACAACAAAGGCAACCCCGGCAAAAATGGCTACTTTAGGAAAACCTTTATTGGGAGGGGCCGGAACGACCGGCGGAGTTGTGTTTGGGGTCTGTGCCGTTTGCTGACCGGGCGGCGCTATTTGTGGCTCAGGTGTTGGTGATGAAGACGGTGCCGGAGATGGAACTTCAGACGGTTTTGGGGCCTGCGGAGTCGCCGGAATAGTGTAAGTATTGGATGAGTTCTGGTTTCCGTCCATAACTAAATGGTATCATATCGGAATGAGCCGCGCGATATCAAAAGTTGGCAAAATTGCCCATCCAACTATCGTTTTTTTATCTCTAATTATCATTTTTATTCTGAGCCCGTTTCTACTTTATAGTATAAATTTTATGGGTAAAATCTATCCAAATACATTTGTTGGCGGGGTTAACGTTGGAGGCAAACTTCCCTCCGAGGCAACGGAACTTCTTTCACAAAAGATCGTTAAACCGGCAAAAATAAATTTTATTACGCCCTCAGCGTCTTTTGAATTAAACACCGAGAGTATCGACTTGAATTACGATTTTATGGAGTCTGCTGAGCGGGCGTTCAACCTGACCCGGACCGGGAACTTTTTCCTTGACTCGGTTAAAAGGGTTGGGCTCCTAAGAAACCGGGAAGACATTGGCTTAATAACAAATCTTGACGAAACAAAACTTACGAACTTTACATCAGTTATAGCAGGCCAAGTAACTCTAAGTCCTGTTTATCCTACGGTTGAAGTATCCGGCCAAAATATTCGGGTGAACCGCGGAACTCTCGGATCACAAATCGACGTTCAATTATTTAGGGCCTTGGTCGGCCACAACTTGGCGTATGCGACCGCAGGCGATATAACCATTCCTCTCTCGGTAGTCGATCCGACATTAAACGATCAAGAAGCTTTGGCTGCAAAAGACAGAGCGGAAAAATATTTGGGTAAAACTTTATCCATGAACTTTGAAGCACAAAGTTTTGACTATTCCCGAAACAATCTTCTGACGTTTCTAAACCCTGCGGGCGGATATTCGGATAATGTGGTTAATAATGCTATTTATAAAATTGCTACCCAAATAAACAGGGATCCTCAAAATTCAAAGTTTGATTTTGACGGAAAAAAAGTTACGGAGTTCCAACCCGCGCTTGACGGAATAACCCTCGACAACGAAAAACTGAAAGAGCTTCTTCTGGCAAAGATCGATGATCTGGGCGCCGGGGAGAGTAAAACTCTAGCTTTTGACATTCCGGTAACGAGAATAAAACCTGAGATTACCATAGACCAGGTAAACAATTTGGGGATTAAGGAATTAATTGGCCGGGGTAATTCAACTTATTTCCACTCAATTCCCGGACGTGTTTTTAACGTAAACCTGGCAGCCAGCAGGATAAACGGTACTTTGGTTAAACCGGGCGATACTTTTTCCTTTAATCAAACCCTGGGTGATGTTTCTAAATTCACTGGCTACCAACAGGCTTATATAATCTCGGCTGGAAAAACAATCCTCGGTGATGGTGGAGGAGTATGCCAGGTTTCAACAACTTTGTTCCGGGCGGCATTAAATGCCGGCCTCCCAATTAACGAGCGGGCTGCTCACGCTTACCGCGTCGGTTATTATGAACAAAACTCGCCTCCCGGAATCGACGCAACCGTTTATGCCCCTTCACCCGATTTTAAATTCACCAACGATACTCCAGGATATATTTTAATCGTAGCCAAAAACGACCCGAAGAAGCTTGCTTTATCCTTCGAGCTTTACGGAACAAGCGACGGGCGCGTTTCGGTAGTTACAAAACCGGTTATTAGTAACGTTACCCCACCCCTACCTGACCTTTATCAGGACGACCCAACTATCCCCACCGGAACTGTTAAACAAACTGATTTCGCCGCCTGGGGAGCTAAAGTGGTTTTCAATTATTCCGTAGTTAGAGCGGGTGAACAGGTTTATAAGAAAACCTTCGTAAGCAACTACCAACCCTGGCAGGCAATATATTTAAGAGGTACGGCACCCCAATAATACACCCGTGCTTAGGGTTGCGGTTTGGTTTTCGTAAGAAAGTAAGTGCCGTTCAAATATCCGCCTACCAGAGGACTCCTATCATAACCATCGAGTTTTAGGTCAAGTTTTTTAAATGTTTCCCTCCATTCTTTGTGACTTTTATTTGAGTGGGGATGTCCAAAAAATTCTAAATTTATTAAACTGTCCCATACAAAAGTCACGTACTTCTCAAAAGTGTTATCATAAACATCCTCGATAACAATTACTTTCTTTGATACTCTCTTAGCTTCTTTTAAGACGTCTTCAGGATCCTGACAATGATGTAATACAGTGATTAATAGCGAAATGTCAAAATAATTATCCTTAAAGGGAATTGTCTTTCCATCGTATATTATCG
Organism: Patescibacteria group bacterium; assembly: GCA_041499035.1. GTDB lineage: Bacteria > Patescibacteriota > Microgenomatia > UBA8517 > UBA8517 > DATFUL01. The sequence goes on along the minus strand of JBGQJK010000002.1, from coordinate 50,262 downwards.
GGTTTATACCATCAATGAAGCTTATATTTATAACGTCCAATGGGGTTACATCAAAGTTACGATTCCTCAGAAATTCAACGATATGGCAAGTTCCGGCTCCCAGTTCCAAAATTTTATCGTTTTTACCGAGATATTTTTCTATTTTTTTAAAGATGTCCTCTGCTCGTTTTTTGCCAACCGTATCATAGACATCTTTTGCGGGCTTAAAGTTCCTCATCATTTCGACCATCTGATACATGTGGGTACTATATTACAAAAGATCTCGTGGTAAAATAGCCAAATGCAAGTGACCAAAAATGACGAACGTACGGTTCAAAAAGCGGTTAAAGTACTTAAGCGTGGTGGACTTATTATCTATCCGACGGAAACTCTTTACGGAATCGGCGCCGACGCCACAAACCCCGATGCTGTTAAGAAATTAACCGAATACAAAAACCGGCCGTTCGGCAAACCTTATTCAATAGCTGTAACTGATGAAAAAATGGCGGAAGAATATGTAACTCTAAACCAGTCAGCGAAAAATTTGTACGAGAAATTCCTTCCGGGACCGCTAACCATCATTTCCAAAGGCAAGCACAAAACCGCTCCCGAAGTTGAAAGTGAGGACGGAACCTTGGGAATTCGCATTCCGGATTACAAACTTGTTATTGATATCGTTAAGAAATTTGGAAAGCCAATAACCTCAACATCAGCCAATGCCAGTTATAAAAAGAGACCTTATCAAATATCGGATATTTTGGAAAACATCAGCGCAAAACAAAAAAGCTTGATTGATTTAATAATTGACGCCGGGGAATTACCAAAAAATGATCCTTCAACGGTAGTCGATACAACTCTTGACGACCCTGTGGTCCTTAGACAGGGAGAAATAAAACTTTCTAACGAAAATAAGGTCTTGAGCCGGGGTGAAGAGAACACTCAAAATTTAGCAAAAGAGATCTGGCAAAAATATCAAAACAATGAGGGCAAACGCGCAATTGTTTTCGCGCTTGAAGGCGAAATGGGAGCAGGTAAGACTGTTTTTACCAAGGGCCTGGCCCGCGCAATGGGAATAACTGAACTAGTTACCTCCCCAACTTTTATTTTGGAAAACGAATATGCAACGGGTAAAGAAAAACTGTTTCACTTTGACGCCTGGAGAATGAGCGATCCTAACGAAATCCGCGACTTGGATTTTGAAAAACTAATTAAAGACAGATCCGTTATTGCTGTTGAGTGGGCCGAGCGTGTTTCCGACACCATTCGCGAGTTTGACGATGAAGCAATTATTATTTGGGTAAAAATTAAATACGGGTCAGGAGAGAATGAAAGATTAATCAGTTGGGGCAATCTATAAATGAAAATATTATCAATTGACACGAGCTGTGACGAGACAGCCGTAGCAGTAACTGAAGGAACAAAAATTTTAAGTAATACCATTTGGTCACAGGCTTCACTCCACGCCAAGTTCGGCGGGGTTGTTCCCTCTCTGGCCAAAAGAAAACACGAGGAAAGAATAGATTTTGTAGTAAGCAAAGCAATGGAAAATGGAAAATGGAAAATGGAAAACCTGGGCTGCATAGCGGTTACTGTTGGACCCGGGTTGGCCATTGCTCTTGAAGTTGGGATTAAAAAAGCCAAAGAGCTGTCGGAAAAATATAATAAGCCCTTTCTGGCCATGAACCACATTGAAGGTCACATATTAAGCCCGCTCGCGAATTTGGAAAAACTTCCCGATTTTCCTGCTATTGGAATCACAACCTCAGGAAAACACACGGATATTATTCTTATAAACAAAATCGGAAGTTACAAACTTCTTGCCCAATCGGTAGATGACGCGATCGGTGAGGCATTGGACAAGGCTGCAAGAATGTTGGGGTTTGGCTACCCCGGGGGTCATATTATAGAAAAACTCGCAAAGGAAGGTGATCCAAAAAAATATCCACTCCCTATTCCCCTCTTAGGTCAGGAAAAAAGAATGATCTTTAGTTATTCGGGAGTAAAAACGTCGATGTTTAGAAAAGTTGGAGAATTGAAACGTAAAAAAGGCCTAAATACTCAGGCCATTAAAGACCTGGCTGCGTCGTTCCAACATGCTGCGTTTACCCATTTCATCAGGGTCTTTGAATATACGATCCGTAATCAAAAAATCGGTGGTGCTAAAGATGTTTTGGCCGGAGGCGGGGTAATGGCAAACGTCACTTTAAGAAAAATGTTGAGGGGTTTATGTAAAAAATATGGCTTGAGACTTTGGTTCCCATATACCAAAAGACTCTACGGAGACAACGCCGCAATGATCGGGGTAGCCGCAAGTTTCAAGGCAGATAGAGGAGAATTTACAAATCCAGATATAATTGACCGGAGCCCCAATTTAAGGCTGTTGTGATTTATACAAGTACTCTACAAGGGCATTTGCTTCTTCTTCCGTTTTGGAATCACCGGTTTTTTTTGCCGCCTCTCTTAGAAGTTCAAAACTGTAAATGAGTGTAATAGAACCTTGTGGTTGTTGCCTTTCTGCCAATAAACCATCTCTAATCGCCAAGGTTAAATTGTACAAACGTTCCTCGGGATATCCCGGTTTAGCAAACTCCATATAGCCCAATCATATGCTTCATTCTGCAAAAATCAAGTTTGGGTGCTAAAATTAACAAATGACGGTAAGCGTGACTATTCTATCTGCCATTGTTTCAATCTTCCTGGCAATTTTGGGTTTTTTAATCTTCAAGACGCTTAAAAAGAAATAAATAAAAGGTTTACACAAGGAGTGTACCAGTTGCAATCCAGGCTTTTGTTCCTTCTTCTGAAGTAAGCGGGTGGCTATCATCGTGGCGAACTACAACAGCCTCATGTCCTACCAATTTATCGTGTTCCATAGCTAGAGCAATTACTTCCTCAACTGGCCGTAGTTGGGATTCTGTTTCATTTAATTCACAAGATGAATCAGTGCATAAAAGATTCGCTTTTCTTGCCTGTGACGATCCAAATTCTTGCATGCTCAGATATTACTCGCTCCCTCTGCAAAATGCAAACTCGGATGATAGAATATAACCTGATGCTACCCTCCTTCGCATAAAGCTTCGGAAGGGCAAAGCAATACAGCCATGGATCCTCAATACGATCACAAAAAATTTGAGAGCGAAATTTATAAAAAATGGGAGGAGTCCGGCGCATTTAAAGCAAGTAAGACGGGTACTCCCTATACAATATTAATGCCCCCACCAAACGCCAATGCCTCACTTCATGCCGGGCATGCAATGTACACAGTGGACGACATCTTGATCCGCTACAAACGAATGAATGGCTATTCCGCACTTTGGATTCCGGGAATGGATCACGCTGGCTTTGAGACGCAGTATGTTTACGAAAAACAATTGGCCAAGGAAGGTAAATCCAGAATGGACTTTGACCGCCAGACTTTATATCAAAACATTTTTGATTTTGTCAAAAACAATTCCGGACTTATTTTTGAACAATTTAAGCGCCTTGGTTTCTCCGCTGATTGGGATAGAAGCGTCTTTACGCTCGATGAAAACGTAATCAATCAGGTTTTTGAGACCTTCAAGAAGATGGAAGCTGAAGGTCTGGTATATAGAGATAGTTATATCGTCAACTACTGCGTCCACGATGGCACTTCTTTAGCAGAACTCGAAGTAAAACATGTCGAACAAAAAGATCCCCTCTATTATATAAAGTACGGGCCATTTACTTTGGCTACAGTAAGACCTGAAACTAAATTCGGTGACACGGCGGTAGCAGTAAACCCTAAAGACAAAAGATACAAAAAATGGGTTGGCAAAGAAATTGAAGTCGAAGGACTTTTGGGTAAATTTAAACTAAAAGTAATTGAGGACGAATCGGTAGATCCAGCTTTCGGGACCGGCGTAGTTAAAGTAACGCCAGGACACGACCCAACCGATTTCGAAATGGGTAAAAGGCATGGACTTGAAATAAAAAGCGTCATCGACTTTAGGGGTAGGCTCACAAGTATAACTGGACCTTATGCAGGAATGAAAGTTATGGAAGCTAGGGTAAAGGTAGTCGAAGACCTAAAAAAGAAAGGCCTTTTAGAAAAAGTTGACGAAAACTATACACACAACGTAATCACATGTTACAAATGCGGTCATGTTCTTGAACCCCTAACTATACCGAATTGGTTTATAAAAGTAGAAACGCTCAAAGAAAAGGTTAAAGAGGTTGTAGAAAAAGACGAAATTAAGTTTTACCCCAAGAAATTTAAGCGGCATATGCTGACTTGGCTTGATATCATGCACGACTGGCCGATCAGCAGACAAATAGTTTGGGGGATTCAAATCCCAGTTTGGTATTCCGTTTCTGACAATCCTGATTTACAAGTTTCCTTCATCGGAAAAGATCGAGAAAAGAAGTTTGGTAAAGTATCAGACTTTGATTTCGGTGATGTGGAAAAAGGCCTTCAGTCCGTAAGAGCACCCGCAAGCGCAAAATATATAGTAAGTAGAGGAAAACCCAAAGGTAAATATTTGCCCGAGACAGACACTTTTGACACCTGGTTCTCTTCAGGTCAATGGCCAATGGTCACGCTAAAAGAAGATGAATTTAAAACCCGCTTCCCAACTGACCTTATGGCAACTCTTTCCGATATTCTTAAGTTTTGGGTATCCAGAATGATTCTTTTTTCGCTCTACTTGAAAAAGGAAATTCCTTTTAAAGATGTTTACCTTTGGAGCATGCTTGCCGATTCAAAAGGCCAAAAGATGAGTAAAAGTAAGGGCAATGTGGTTAACCCACTGGATTTTGTAGATAAGTACGGCGCCGACGCATTAAGGATGTCGCTTCTCTATGGCTCCCCGGCGGGTGGAAAAGTAATTCTATCTGAAGATAAGGTAAAGGGTATGAGAAACTTTTCAAATAAAATCTGGAATGCTGCGAGGTTTTTATTTATGCTTCAGTCTAATAAATCCGGTGAAAACCCAGGAAGTGAAAACAATGAATTCAACAAAAGGATCAAGAAAATCATTGAAGAGGTTTCATTGTTGTTAGAAAAGTATCAACTAAACCTTGCTTCTGAAAAGCTTTATGATGAATTTTGGCATTGGTACTGCGATATTTGTATAGAACATACAAAAGTCGGAATGATAGATAGAGACGTTATGATTAAAGGACTAGAAACTTTCTTGAAACTTCTTCACCCCTTTATGCCTTTTGTCACAGAACAAATCTGGCACGAAATGGGAAACAAGGATCTTCTAATAACTTCTAGTTGGCCTAAGGGGTAGGGCTCGGTTGCGCGGAGTCGGTAGCAGCCGGAGTATCGGTAGGAACCACTGCATCAGCCGGTGTTGCTGCCGCGTCGGGAGCCGGGGTTACATCGGTAACAGGAACATCTGTCGGTTGAGGAGTGTCTACTGTTTGTACTGCTGCAGGCGCAGCGGGAGTTGTAACTTTAACGTAAACTACATAACCGATTACAACAACCAGTGCCAGTATCAAAATTCCCATAGCAATGGTCATCAAGGGCATACCCTTTTTATCACCTTCTACCGGGACATTCGGCGGCGGGGGCGGAGTCTCTCCTGGAGTAGTGGAAACGTTAACCGGTTCAACCGAAACAGGTGCGGGCTGCGGGGAAACAGGCGTCAGCGGTTCTACTGCAGGGATTTCTTGACTAGTTTGTGCAGGAACTTCGGCTGCGACCGGCGCAGTCGACGCAGCTTCTTTAGTCAGTTTTTGCAAATCTTCCTCTATCTTATTTAAATTTGAATTACCCCCTGTTGGTTGTGAATTGTTTGCGTCCATGATTTATAGTAGCATGTTTTTACAATACTTGAAAATGCCCAAAACTGCTAACAAGAACGATGCTCTCAAAATGGCTTCCAAAGAGTTATTTATCTACGTTGCTCTACTCTTTACTCTTCTTCTAACCTTAATAAATATTAGCACATATTTAAGACCTAAAAAAGTCAAGGTTTTGGCGGCGGAGACTCAAAATAAGTCAACAGACTTTTGGGAAGTTTTTTTGGATAAAAACCCAAGCTATGTGCCCGGATGGATTGAAACAGGAAAGTTGGATAAAGCAATGGAGATCGATCCAAACTATACTAGGCCTTAGGTTCTTCCTTGCCCGACGGAGCTTCAGCTGAGGCGGGTTGCTCACCAGGTGTTTGACCTTCGGCTACAGGCGCTCCCTCTGCCGGGACTTCACCTTCTACAGGAACTACTGGAACTTCCACAACTTCCTCTTTTTGAGGAGGTTCAACCTTTACTACAATTTCCTCGGCCCCTGTTTTAATCTCAACTTTCGAGGCATCTACTTTCAAGTCTTTCACGTAAATTGCCTGATCAACTTCAGCGAGAATTGAAGCGTCAATCTCAAACTTCTCGAGTAAATCCGAGGGGAGGGCTTCAATCTCGACTTCTTTAAGGTATTGAACAACGGTTCCAATCCCCTGTTTTTCTGCAGGCGACTCGCCCACTACTTCTACAGGAACTTCAGCTGTGACTTTTACCTTAAGATCAACTTGTCTAAAATCAATATGTATAGGCTCGTCCGTAACGGGATGCACCTGAACATTGTTAACAAGAACGGGCCGCTCATCACTGCCTACTTGAAGTGTAACCAACCCGGTTTCCCCGACTTCCTTGTAAAGCTTCTCAAACTCTTTTTTATCAACCTGGACGGCCAAAGATTTGGTCTTTTTTCCATAAATATTTCCTGGGATGAGGCCCGTGGTACGCAAGGTTTTCACTTTTCTCCCGCTTAATTTTCTTTGTTCCGCTTTTAATACTTTTTTGTCCATACTTTTACTTCCAGGTTAATCTCGCAAAGAGGTCTTTGCCTAAGGCAGTATTATACGTGTAAACACCCTCCTTGGTCAAGGAAAACACCGGCTGGCTCTGAACGTTCCTCGTTCCCGTAAATTGAACTGTTATTGGATCTGCGTCAACTCCAGCCTGCTTTCTAACAAACAGGCCATAACTTTTTATTGCAGGTTCAGGAGAAATAGTGTTCTGCCACATAAACTCAATGTCATCTTTTTGTCCTGGAGTCATCTCGAAATACACCCCTACCTCCTGCCGGCCTTTTTCCCGGGTTATATCGGGAGTTAAGATCTTTTCGTTTCCACTGCTCACAACCTTAACGCCTAAAAGTTCCGAGTCGGTAGGGATCAGAAGCCTCAAGTAGGGTTTATAAACACCCGAGGGCCCGAGGGAGGGATTAGAGGAATTAGTAAGGCTAATCGTAAGTTGTCTGGAAATTTTTTGGGGACTTATATTTACTTTAAAATCAAACTTTCTGCTTACAAAATAATTGGACTTGTTAACGCCAACATTTGCTTCAACATCCCCAAAGAAATCTGAATAACAACTGTCACCACAAGAATATGATTGAATTTTTCCATCCCAAGCCAGGCTGTCTAGCGCAGCCTCCGAATTTTGATCATGAAGATAAACCTGAATATGGCGCCCGTTCAGGCTTTCGTATAAAGCTTTCAATGTCAAAACTCTGTTAATCGAACTCAGCTTCGGCACTTCACCCAGAAGAGACCTTGAAAGAGCCGTTAAGAAGCTTGCTTTTTTCCTTGATCCCGGGAAAAAATCAGACTGTGCTTCTTCCTGTGTCTTTTCATATAAATTATCAGAGTTTACGGTTAAATTGTAGTCGGGCAAAAAAATCGGGCCCGTGTATTTTAGAAGGCTCTTAATGGGTTCCAAATCGACCGCAATAACCCCGTCGACATTCTGATTCATTTCTTTGCCCAAAAACCACTCGGCACGCTCAGCTGAGGTAGGAAAGTCCGGATCCCAGTTGCTATCTCTAAACCACCAGTTTGCTTCATTTAAATAAGTCTTAATGGGCGCCGGGGGCTCTATATGGCCCTTAAGCTGCCCGTCGGCTGAATAAATATCGTTTATTGTCAACCCATTTAATTTTCCCCCGCCAAAATTTGCAATTCCGTATGAACCTACAAATCCGCCGGTAGGCCTAAGCTCCATGTTGTTTTCAAAAAGCACCAAATAATTTTTGTCCGTATCCGCACCTAAGATCAAAGGCAACTGCCCCGCAAGAAGGCTCCCCCCCCGAGAAAGAGTCTTTAGTTTAGCGAGGTCTAAAACCTGAAGCACTTGTTTTGCGGAGAGGACGCCTTGGCCAGCCTTTTCTTTAGTAATAATCTCAAAGATAGAAATATCTTTATATATATATTCCATCCCCGTCTTTATTTCCTGAGAAGGAGCTTTTACGTCATATACCCCTGTGCCTAAAATGGTAAGCACCATACTACGAGCCGTATCCAGAATCGGCATAGCATTAACCGCCATATCGGACAGAGTTTCGCCAGCCTTGGAAATATAAGAGGTTTCCTTAAAGGGTTTACCTATTAAAGGTAATATACTCAACAGATCGCTCTCCGACTTTCCAATAACAAAAACAGTCTTTGCCAGTAGCGCAGTATTTTGGGCACTCGGTATTTTCTCCGAGAGGAACTGTTTATAAGATAGGTATAAAAGACCGCCGGATATAATCGAGGTGATAAGTGGAAAAAATAAAACTACAAAAAAAGGTATAAGAAAAGGTCTTAAAAACCTGAGCCGTGAAGGTTTTCTTATCTTAGCTTTTTTAGGCGCAAGATTTTTCGTTTGTTTTGTAGCTCCCGAAATCTTCTCTTTTATTATCCACTTGTATGTCTCGTTGAGACAAATGTTTAAATTTGAGTTTATATATTGTGTTTCATAGCCCTTTGGAATAAAACGGGTTTCGATATCGGTATCATAAAGAATTTTTAGATCCGGGAAAGACTTTAGGTTTTGTTTCCAAAAATCTCCGCTTGAAACCTGCTTGCCTAAAAGAAAAGTGTCTTTACCATAAGGGCCAAACGACAGCAACCACTTAACGATAACTCTGCCCGCGTCCGCTATAAAAAGCGGATAAAAAAGCTCCCCTACTCCTAAGGTTACGGACCTTTGGGTAACCATTTCGTTTATTAATGATGGAACTAAAAGATCGCTAGAGAGATCAATCCGGGGTCCCATAAGATCACCCAAGTAGATAATTCCGGCATTCCCGCTTATCGCAATTTTGCTGCTCCTTTTAAGTGAAAATGTTTCAAAAGGAAAGATTGCCAGGGTTTTGGCGTCCCCGAAGTTTTTGTTAGATATAAACTTTTTAAAATCGGTGTAAGCGGTCTCTTTCTTTAGGAAACCTCCACAAAATATTGCGTATGAAAAATTCCCAAACTGCTTATATTCTTCAAGACCTATGAAAGAGAATCTTCCTGTTTGTGAAATGTGCTGTGTTTTTTCACTCCAGAGACGTTTGTTCCCTGTAACAATCTTTACTAAACAATTCTTAGCAAGAAGGTTCTCCAGAATAGTAATAGCTAAAAAGTTCGGGTCGGAAAAAAGACAAACCAGAAGTTTTGATTCTCTATTCATGTCAGCCATTATATTACCGCAACAGCGTAGTATTTAATTCTACAAGAAATTGGGACTAAAAGATTTTGAACCTAATACCTGACGTGAAACTTTCACACGAAAGTATCCCAAAGGCAGTTAAAGATTTTTATCCAATTCCTGATTAACCAAAAGGTCTGCAATTTTGTTTTTTTCGCGGGGAACGTTTTTAAAAACCACTTCGCCATCAAACTTTTTTAGAAGAAACAAAACTTCGGATAAAAGGTTTCTTAAATTTTCGTCCTTAACTTTATAAACTGCATTTATCTGTTTCACCACAAGTTCCGAGTCAAGATAAAAGCTCACAAAGGAGTTCTGTTTATTGTTTTCTACTAACCACTTTAGAGCCAGTAACACTCCACTATATTCAGCAACATTGTTGGTTCTATGCCCTAAATATCTTGAACCTCTATAAATTTCCCTATCCCCTTCCTCAACTACAAAAGCACAGGCAGCAGTCCCGGGATTCCCACGGGAACCGCCGTCGGTGTGGATAGTTATATGACCGTTTTGCATTAGGCCATTTTAACATTAAAAGATATGCCCATGAAGATACTAAAAAGCAGCATATTTTGCTGAAGGGTCAGCGTGTAGTGGTCAAAAAGACCCGTAAATAAAATAAATAGAACTGGTAAGATCAGGTAAAGTGTTTTACTTTTCAGCTGCGTAACAAGAGTTTTGTAAACCGCAAAACAGAATATTAGAAGGCCAACAATCCCCGTTTCGGACAAAACGAGCAGAAAAATATTATGAACCGGCTGCAAGAGCCAAGAATAGGAAAAAATACCTTTGAAAAGAGGTAGGTTAACTATAAAAGTGCCCAAGCCCACCCCAATCAAAAATCTTTGACTTATCATCTTTCCTGCAAGATAGGCCAGGTCCAATCTCTCACCGATGTTTTGTCCGACAAAGGGGAATCTTTCCAGAAACCATGGGGAAAGAAGAGGTAATAAAAGACTCCCGAGAACGAGTAGGAAAAATGAGGTAATTACGGCTCGCCTGAAAAATCCTTTATTCTTGGAAAATAAATAGAAGGAGAATGCTAAAAATATTCCCAAATAAGCGGATATAGAAAACGACAATAGAAATGAAACGAGTATTATTAATAGTCCAAAGAAATTAAAAAAACTTCTTCTTAATTTCCCGCTTAGAAGAATAAAAAGAACCACCGCCCCCAAAAATCCCGCCAGTGAGTTTGGGTGCGAAAAGGTTGAATATGCTCTCAGGTGCTCTACTCCGTTTAAACTAACTAAAGCTATTCCCGGGGTTCCCATATTAAAGGTCCTCTCACCTAAATAGTACAATGGGCCCCCAATGGTCGCTCCTTTTAAAAATTGAAATATACCTATTAAGGAAAAGGTGATCGAGGACCAAAAAAGAATCTTAATAACTGAAGAAAGTTTTAAAATGTCTTGCCTAAAAAAATAATAGGCAGCGAAGGAATACTCTGCCACCTTAAACCATCTATAAACACTCACAGGTGGAGATGAAGAAAAAACACAATTTATAACGGCAAAGACTACAAACAAGCCCAAGTAAGTTTTCCGGCTTGTCATAGGCTTGAAAAATTCTTTGTCTTTAAAGACTTTAAATATGAGAAGGGCGACTATAAATACGTCAGTTAAATAAATTGCGGGGGCGAGGATGTCTACCCGTAGCCCAAATACAAATGCCCAATTGGGCCAAAAGTGCAGGGCGAGCTGTGTTGGAAGTAAAAAAAGAAAAGAAACCACTAAATATTTTTCCAGTGTCTTGAAGTTCCTGATCACTTATTGGATTTTACTCTATTTTGAAGCTTTCACAACTAAATATCTCTCTTCTCCCTCCCCCAGAGACTCTGTTGTAATGTCTTTATCTTCCGCCAAAACCATATGGATGATTCGTCTTTGGGCTGGTTTTAGATTATAGAGGCTTTGGGGATCTCCAGTCTCTTTTGCCCTCGTTGCTGCACTCTCGGCAAGGTTTTTGAGATATTCTTCCTCCTTTTCCAAATAATCTCCTACGTTAACCGTAACCCTTTCCCACTCTCCGGTCTTACCCTTAAGAAGGATGCCAAGCATTGTTTGCAGACTCAGAAGTGTTTCCCCTTTTTTGCCAATTATAAGTCCTGTTTCATCGCCCCCGTCGATATTGACCAAATAGCATTCGTTCGATTTGTCGTAGGAAACTTCTGCGGCCGCTTTTGTCCCCATTAGGGAAAGAAGTTCGTCGGTTATTTTCTTAAGATCTTTAACTCTTTTTTCCATTGCTAGGCTCTGATTGTAGCAGACCATAGCGGCGAAGAAAAGGGGTCAGACTTCCCCATCCGTTAGAAGACACCTGCTGCCAAACGGTGCCAAGTGAAAACACGAGCCAGTAGAGAGCAAGCCCGGAAGGAAATTTGTAACCAAAATATAATGTCATCAAAGGTACGGTGTACATCATGCTGGAGCTCATGGCAAGCTGCATATCATCGGTCTCGCTTTTTGTTGCTTTCACAACTTTCTTCTCGGCTTCAACAAAGGGGGCCGTGATTTTAATTGACAAAAATTGTGAAACTGTGGCCAAGATCAGAAAAACTCCAGGGAGACCAAACGCCAAACCCGGGACATTGAAAAGGTCGGGCTTGCTAATGTTCAGATAAAGGAAGTTTGTATTTAATGTGGCTTGGGATTCTATTCTTAGACTGGGATATAAGTGAGCGTTCAGTTTGGCTATAGAATCAACATTGTTTGATAGAGATGAAGCAAAAACCTGGTAAAAGGCGATTAAAATCACAAGTTGTAAAATTTGGAAAATGCATCCCGACCCAGGGTTAATTCCCTTCTGTTTGTAAAGCTCCGCCTGAGCCTTGGAAAAACCCATTTTGTCGCTCCCATATTTATTCTTAAGCTTATCGACAAGCGGCTGGACTTCTCTTATCTTCTTCATTGAATCCATTTGAGGCTTACTGAGCGGGCGTGTAATTAAGAAAAGGAATGTACTAAAAAGAATTGTGGCAACTCCCAAATTGTGGCCAAAAAAATTATAAAAAAGAATAAGACCGTTTGCTAACGGCCATTGAATAATGTTAAATAGTGTTCCAAAAAATTGTCCCATTTTACTTATTATTTGGTACGGGGTCGTATCCTGACCCTCCCCAAGGGTGACATCTAAGAAATCTTTTAATTCCCAAACTCAAACCTTTAGATGCCCCGTATTTTTCGAGAGCCTCAATTGTATACTGACTGCAGGTCGGTGTAAACCTGCAAGCCTTACCCAAAAGAACTTCTAAAGTCGGTGAAACGATTCTTTGATACGACGTAAGAAGAAAAATCAAAAAAATTTTCACCTGGTTATCCCGCTCTCCCTAACCGCGGCACGAACCTCCCGAACGATTGTGTCAGCCGGAACTCTCATTATGTTGGTCTTCGCCAAAAAAACTACATCCAGTCCATTTTTAACTTCGTTCGTCATCAAACGGACCGTTTCGCTCATGTGCCGTTTAATAGTATTCCGGTCAACCGCATCTTTTGCAATTTTCGTAGAAACTACAAAAGCAAACCGAGGTGGAGCGTCATCTCCCCTCTCAAGAATCGCCACACCAAAATTCTCCGATTGAAAAGTTTTCCCTGAGGCCTGGACTTTTGCAAAGTCACTTGAACCTGTGAGTCTATATTTTTTTGCCAACATTATTAATCAGGTTGAAGGTCAAACCGTCAAACTTTTTCTACCTTTAAGTCTTCTCCTTTTTAGTACATTCCTCCCTCCGGCACTTTTCATCCGCGACATAAAACCGTGAATATTTCTTCTTTTTGTTTTGCTCGGTTGATAAGTACGCTTGGTGGACATAAGGCAATTATATATGACAATCATACAAATTGCCACTTGACTCATTGTGGATAACTTTGTAAATACACATATGCTTACAGCAAATTTAAAACAAATATGGATAATAAATCTTCATGGAAAGACACATTAGAGATTGTTAAAGTTTCGGTTTCTCCTGCGATATTTTCTACCTGGTTTTCACAAACCCACATAGCTTCAATTAAAGAAATGGGGGAGAGAATGTTGGTTGAAATAGGTTGTTCCTCGTCTTTTGTTAAAAGCACAATCGAATCAAGATATTTCGGTTTAGTTCAAGACTCCGTCTCAAAAGTATTAGGCAAACCCTGCGATCTGGTATTTATAGTCAAAGAAAGTCCGGAGAAGAGTAAAGCAGCGGAAAATACGGCCTCACCTCTGTTCCAAGAGGAAGTCAAGGATGAAAATTTGATTGAGGTTTTGCAAAAAGCCAAAATCAGATCTAATTTCAACTTCGAAAACTTTGCCGTTTCGGGTTCAAATCAAATGGCTCACGCAGCGGCTTTAGCCGTATCAGAAACCCTGGGGTCGGCATATAATCCTCTTTTCATATGGGGTGGAGTAGGAGTGGGCAAAACTCATTTAATGGGAGCTGTAGGTAACTCTTCGCTGCAAAAAAACTCTGATCTGAAAGTCCTCCTTTGCACCGGGGAAAGTTTTACAAACGACATCATAGAGGGCATAAGAAACAAAACTACCCAAAGCTTCAGGGACAAATATAGAAAACTGGACCTCCTCCTTATAGACGATATTCAATTTATTGCAGGAAAAGACACCGCTCAGGAGGAATTCTTCCACACATTTAACGCGGTAACGTCAGCCGGAGGACAAGTCATATTAACCAGCGACAGACCTCCGAGCGAAATTCCACGCCTGGAAGAACGCCTACGGAGCCGGTTTGAGGCTGGTCTAATTGTCGATGTTGCGCCACCTGACTTTGAGCTGCGGTGCGCAATCGCCCAAATTAAAGCCAGAGAAAAAGGTTTAGAGCTTGCGATGGATCAAATACAGATGATCGCAGGAAATATTGATTCGGCGAGAAAAATAGAAGGGGTATTGATTAAGCTCATGACTGAAATAAAACTAAAGCACATTGAAATGAGCAACGAGCTCATCGAGTCTGTACTCGGAAAGGGGATTGAGGTAAACGGAAAAGCGGTTAAAAAAGACCCTTCCGAAGTGATTGAAGCTGTCTCAGGTTACTACCAGATAGGAAAACGGGCTCTCCTGGGAGATTCGCGTGCCAGACCGGTAGCAAGGCCCCGGCAAATTTTAATGTATTTACTTAGAACCCATTTGGGAATTTCATTAGAAGAGGTCGGTAGGCTCGTGGGGGACAGGGACCACACTACCGTTATGCACGCTGTGGGTAAAATCACCGAGCTGGCCACAACCGATGTGCATATCCGTGAGGATATCGCGCATATCAAGTTGGGGATATGAGGATGCTTTGATAAAAGAGTAGACTTATCAACACAAGCTTTAGAATTATCCACAACTTTATCAACAAAACAGCGTGGCTGGTATTCACACAAACATGATCCGAAACATAAATTCAAAATCAGACTTTTTTGCACTTATCAACAGTGCCTACTACTACTCCTACTATTTAATATATAATAACTGACACATTATGAAATTAACCGTTTTACAGGAAAATCTTACAAATGCAGTTACACAAGCTTCAAGATTTGTGAGCCTTAGATCTCAACTTCCAATCCTCGGTAATATTTTACTTAGGGCTACCAAAACAAAACTTACAGTTGCTTCAACGAACCTTGAAGTCTCCGTTCTTACCCAAATAGGCGCAAAGATAGAAAGTGAAGGTGAAATCAGTATTCCCTCAAAAGTAATAACAGAGCTGATTTCCAATCTCCCAAAAGAAACCGTAACACTTGAATCGGAAAAGGAACAACTTAATATTACGACTTCAGGCTTTACGGCGAAAATTTTGGGCATGAATGCGTCTGATTTTCCTAAAATTCCGGGATCTTTAGCAAAACCTTTCAGCTTACCTAAAAAAGCTATTTTGGAATCTCTCGCGCAGGTTATTTATGCCACAAGTACGGATGAAACACGGCCGGTACTAACCGGCGTACTTGTTATTCTTAACAAAAACAGCCTTGTTCTGGTAGCTACAGACGGTTTTAGACTTTCTCAAAAGAAAGTTGTTCTGACATTACAAAAGAACGAACCGGTAATGAAAAAAATTGTAATTCCAAAGAGTATATTGGGGGAGATTGGGAGGTCGGCGGGAGATATTGATGAGATTCAACTCGAGATTCAGGAAAAAGACAGGCAAGTTGTTTTTGGTTTAGGCGACGTAGTTTTAAGTTCAAGGCTTCTGGAAGGGGAATATCCGGATTTTGAAAAAATTATACCCAAGAGTTCTTCTATTTCCGTTAGATTGGATAAAGAAGAATTTTTAAGGGCTGTAAAGCTGGCATCAATCTTTGCCAGAGAGGCTGCGAACATAGTCAAACTTAAACTATATAAGGACTCAGTTAAGGTTTTGGCCGAAAGTAGTTCTTCGGGAAGTCAGGAAACGGATGTGGAGGCTAGGGTTGAAGGCAGCGTAAAAGATTTTGAAATTGCCTTTAACTACCGATTTCTTGAAGAATTCTTGCATTCTGTAGCCGGGGATGAGGTTAAAATGGAATTTACTTCCTCGGACAAAGCGGGTCTATTTACAGATTCAACCGACCCAAACTACCTTCATCTTATTATGCCTGTTAGAGTCCAGGGTTAGGCGAAGGGCGTGGAGCTATCATATTCATGTAATATGTAATCGGGTCTTTAACCCCGATTCCTTTAAGTTTTTGCATTACATCCGAAGTTAAAGTATTTAGCTGATCAGAACTCTCAATCGGAACCAAAAATGTTATTACAAATTCTTGCTTGTCAAAATCGTAATCAACGATATAGTTATTGGTTTTAACAGGGAGACTTGTATACCATGGATACTTTGTTATAAGGTCTTTCGTTACCTGACCGAAGACGAAGTCGTTTTGTGATTGAAGACTGCCGTACTTTTGAATAACAGCGCTGTTAAAAATTTCTGTTTCAAATGAAAAACTATATATTTTAGTATTATCAAATAACACATTGACAGTGTATTTCTGGTTGTTTTGCAAATTTGTTTTGGGGATTATTTTATATGTGTTTGCTAGCCATGTTGAATCAAAATCTGCTTGAGGTTTCAGAGCCACAAATATTTTTGTTTTTGACTTTTCCTGAATGCTTGCGTCAAAATTAATACTGATTTGTGATGTTTCGGAAACGTCGGATGATCCGTTATCCGGGGAGGTATTTATTACAGTAGGCTGAACAGCCCTACTTAGGAATAGGTAAAGTCCGGCAAAAAGCAACGCAAAAATAGAAATAATAATTACGATTTGTTTTTTGTTAAATGAAAATTTCATTAGTATGGTAATCCAAAAGAATCCACCAGCATTCCGGGAAGGTTCGCCACGCCATTTACTTGACCATAACAGCCGCATTCCTGGAAAGTCGCATTTTTGAGACACAAAGGCGTACAGGATCCTGCCGTAGTAAATGTAAAAGTTATTCTTTCGCTTTTAACGGCATTATTTGATTCGACAACGGTAATTCCCGCGAGGTCTACAGAGTAGACAATTCCCACATGATTTAACTGGTTTGCGAAATCACCGGAAGTTACTCTGAAGAAAACTGCGCTTCCCGGAACTATATTTTGAGGCGTTGCGTCTTTTGCGGCAATAATTTTGTTTACAGGCCAGTGTGCGTGCATTTCGGCGACCCCCAGGTCTGGTGGGATGTTGTGGCCGGTTTCTTGATATGCCTTGATAACCAGGTCTGTACACCAAAAAAGGTCCGGTCCGCTTTTTTCTGAAGGGTTTTTGTTTACTGCGTAAAGATTATAGTCAAAATATATTGGCTGCGGGTAGTTTGGTGGATATTTGACGATGTCATTGGGAAAATCAGGTCTGGGGGGGCCATTCCAAGGAACGTTGCTGGGAGATCTATTCCAAAAGCACCAAAAACCTTGGTAAAGATCAAATACGATTTCCCATGCGCGGTTTGCGATAGGAGAAGAGGACGTTGGCCCGCTGACACCCACTGGGCCTTTATCGGTTGAACATACCACGTTAACACCCGTTCGTCCTACAGCGCCCGTCGCAACCTCAGGAATTTGGGGAACTACATAAGCGCCTGCATTAATTATAAAAAGAATTAGAGTGACCATTAATGAGAAGGAAATAAATACTACAAAAAGCCATCCCGCGATGTTGCCTAGTGTTGTGAGAATAAGAGCGCCAAGAAACCCTCCCACACTAGCTCCAACCCCGCCTAAAGTTAATCCTCCAAGGCCGCCACCAAAAAGCGCAGAAATTACAGTTGTAGCCCCACCTATTCCTAACGCTGCCGCCAAGCCTACAAAGGGTAAGGAAATTATTGCGGCCGCGGTTCCGAGAATTGCGGCAGACCATTCTTTAACTTTTTTCCAGGGGATTTTGTCAAGTACCTTTCCGAATATCCAGCCAGATATCGCTCCCAGGATATTGCCAATGATAGGGGCAATTGAACCGAGCCAAGAGCCAACTTTTGAAAAAAGGGCGGGGAGGGCTCGGGTTGTTATTTGACCTGTGGCGCCTTTTGTGATTATTCCGGTGGCCACAACCTTTCCTCCGGTTTTTGCAAGACCTAGTCCGAAAGCCCTGTTCCCGAAGTTTAGACCAGCTATATAGAGTTCAGAGGATGCCCCGGAAAGGTTGACAATGTTAAATGAGTATTTCCCAAGCCCTGCAAAATATATAACCCGACCTTCAGTAGCGAGTGATGCTAAAGCAGTGGTTTGGAAACCACCCTTAATTATAGCTTCTGTTACTTTCGGTACGAGTAAAAGAGGGGCCTTTTTTAAGGCCATTTGTGTAAACAGTATCCTTACAGCACCATCTGTTGAACCCGCCATAACGCCAGGGGTAACGGGGACATCTCTGGACAATTCTGAGGTTTTGGAAATACGCGTAACGTATTTAGCGTATTCGCCTTGAGTGTTGAACCCCCTAAATCTTCCGAATCTTTCCTTCTGCAAGAAACCTTGGGCCCGCTTGGCGAGAGCTTCGTCGCCCGTATATTGATAGGGAACCCTGGTCGGGACAATGCCTGTTGAAGCAACTTCTCTTCCCTCCCCGGAAACTCCTAGCTTGGGCACTTTGGCAACAAACTCTTTTACATCGCTTCCGGCTTCGTGAATTACGCTAAGGTTGAGTTTAATACCATTTTTGTTTTCACCTTTTACCGGCTCAAACTCCGTAGATGGCGGACCATAAAATGACCATGTGAGCGTAGTATCTCCACCGAAAAGTGGCGCCGTTAATGTTGTCTCCGTGTCGTATCTTGCTGCAAATGCATAAGATATAACCTGGGCATCTGATGCAAGGGCCACTCTCACTTCCTCTTCAGGAATTATTTCCTGAAAAACTTTATTGTTAGGATCATTGAGAGCGGCCGGCGGTCCGGCTGGATTCATAATTGTAGTTTCGGTTGGAATCTCTTCAGCCGTTTTATATTCGGCAAAACCCCGCGCCTTCTCGACAAAACCCCGCGCCGTATTTTGAATAGCTTGTTCGGGGATACTATCCCTTAGCTCTTCAGGGATTGCACCCCGCATAATATTTGCAACTTCCTCCTGTGTTATTCCCGGGTCAGAAGCTGCAGCTTGAGCGTACCTATAAATAGTCATTTTTTGGTTCGGATCTAAAGTAAGAGTTTGGAGATCCTTTGGCACTACCGTTATAGTTCGGTCTTTATATCTCTTAATCATTCTTTCAACGTCAGCCTTGGCATTTTCATCAGCGGCCATTTTTGCAGCCAGTCGCTGTTCGTATTCTATTTTTTGGGCTTCCCGGAGTCCTGCATTAGGTACATTTGCAGCGTTTTCGGGTTCCGGAGCCCCGGCCATTGTTGTCTCGCCCCGTTGGAGCGTTTCATACCACCTCTCAACCTCAATCCCGATGTTTTTAACCGGTGTGCCTTCCGGAAGTCCAAGTTTTTTTAATTCGGCTCTAAAGTCGGCAGACGTTTTGAAGGCAATTCCTGTATCCGGATCTTTAAAATCGACAGGCTCTTTAATATCA
Source organism: Patescibacteria group bacterium (assembly GCA_041499035.1). Lineage (GTDB taxonomy): Bacteria > Patescibacteriota > Microgenomatia > UBA8517 > UBA8517 > DATFUL01. Next base: position 30,910 of record JBGQJK010000002.1, on the reverse strand, counting down.
GGAGCGTTTTTTTCTAGATCACCGAAATAACCAAAAGCCTTTCTTAATGCTTCGGTCTTTTCGGGATCTACGTCAGAATAGAAATAACCAAAAGCCTTTCTAAGAGCCTTAGCTGTTTTTAGATCAATATTAGGAACTTCTATAGCGGCCATAATTATTTTGCTTCATATTGATTTGGGTTTACTTTCGCAATTTCCTGGGGCTTGGTTGTAATTAAGATGTTTTCATCCTCGGAAGCCACGACTCTTATTGGTGCATGGTGGGGTCCGGCAAAAAATATTCCTTCGCCGACATTTGCGGCCAAAAGTAGTTGTTTTTCTCCCTGGCTTAAATAAAACACTTCTCCGATTTTGTCAATTGCCGCGGGGGATTGCTTTAGGAGAACCTCCATGGAGCTGTTTGTAATGATTGCCTTACCAATATCTTGCGCCAGGAAGTCTTCGACGTCCTGCGTTACTGTAGTGAGTCCCAGGAAGTATTTACGGGCCCTCTTAACCACACTCCAAAGAAACTGCGCAGTGTCGGGATAGCGCATCATGTGCCAGGCCTCATCAATTATCAGAATCCTTCTCTTTAAGTCTTTCTTAACGCGCGTCCAAATATAGTCAAGAATTATAAACATGGCGATGGGACGCAGGGCATCCTGCAGGTCTTTGACCGAAAAAACGGTAAAAGGATTTGTTATATTTATATTTGTTTGCTTGTCAAAAATTCCAACGAAGCTCCCGCGGACAAATTTTTCGATGCGGGCGGAAAGATCCAGTGCGTCGGGAACCTCCATGCCGATTAAAGTTTTATACAAGTCTTCCATAAGAGGGGGTTCCCTAGATTGTGTGTCGGGGTCCATAGTTATTCCTTTGTTTCGGTAGGTCATAACGAGAGCCCTGTCGAGGAGTGCCTCCTGGGTCGGGGTGATTACTCCCATAATAACTTTCATTAGTGAATGGAGCGAAAGAATTTTTTGCCCCAGCTGGTTTTCGCCCTCTTCACGGACTTGAGAAAGGTCAAAAGGGTTGATTTTAGCAGGGGAATTAAAATTAAATGAAATATATTCTCCACCTACGGCTTGGGCCAAGGGTTTATATTCGCTTTCTGGGTCAATTATTATAGCTTCCGTTCCAATCATAAGTGACCTTAGGGCTTCCAACTTAACAAAGTAGGATTTTCCGGCGCCGGAGGTAGCAAAAATGGTCATGTTTGCGTTTTCAAGGGAAAACCGGTCGAAAATAATAAAAGACTCGTTTTGTGAGTTTATTCCGTAAAGAACACCACGGTCACTTGAAAGTTCCGTTGAAGTTAAAGGAAAAGTTGTAGCAACAGAGGTTGTGTCCATATTTCTCGTTATATTTAGTCTGTCCATCCCAAACGGGGCGGTTGAAAGAAAACCGGCTTCCTGGTCGAGTAGGGCGTGTTTACTGACAATTAAAAGTGAGCCGAGTTGGGACTCAATTTGTTTGGTCACGTGGTTAAGCTCCTCAACGGTGTTTGCGGGAATGGTTATATAAAAGCTGAATTCGTAGAATCTTTCAATGCCTTTGACAAGTTGTTCCTGCAGACTCCTTGCGTCTTCAAGTTTGGCTTGGGTTGAAGGGTCAACGATTCTGCCGCGTTCTATATCTGTTGAAATTTCCGCCTCCATCTCCGCAATTTTGCGCCGTAAATCATCGAGAACGCTTTTTCCGTCCACGGGGTAAACATAGAAAGATATATCAAGGCTTGAATCAAAGTTTACAACCGGCTCAAGCCACCCCGGGGCCACAAATCTGGGGTAACCGCCCACAAAAATGGTCCGGAAATATACATCGTTGATTTTAAAAAAATCAAAATCTTCTTCGATCGCCTGGGGGGCAATAATATCAAGAACACTTGCTCCTTGAGCCACACTTGCAGCGGGGCTTTCCATCTTTGGTTTTAGTTCCTGAGTTTTGATGACTGGGGTTGAAGTGTGATTGTCCACAACAAGAAGACTTGCAGCGGGCGCCGGAGGTGGAACTTGATTAACGGGAACTTGTATCTTCATTGCTGCTTATGTTCTAATATAACCTCAGGTTCTTTTTTAACTGCTGGACGTTCCGGGTTATAAACCAAATAGAAAAGATCAATAAGTTCGGCAGTCGTAAGTTGTCTAAATTTAATTCCGAGGCGCCCCGCCTGCCGCATCAGGTGGTCTCGCCGGGGGTAGAGAACTATTTTTGTCTTTTTTACGACATACGATTTTGTAAAAGGAAGCATTTCGCCCCTTTTGGTTACTGCCGCTATTGATTTTCCGACGCCAAGTTCAAGGGGGGAAAGGTAAAGTACAACAAAAAACCGCTTTCCCAAGACGTTTTTCTTTTTAACCGAGTCCATAATGAATCCGCGGTATTCCGCCATCAATTTTTGAAGAAGAGGGTGGGTAAGTTTTTTGGCCTGCTGGTCAATGTAGCTGATATAGGAGCTAATATCTTTTCGCTGTGTCTTAACTATTATCTGGACCGAGAAAGAAAGAGAGTTAATCATGGCCGCATATGCGGCTATCACTGCCTGTTGTTCCTTTTCACTAAGAAGCCCAAAGTTTAAGGAAGTTGACTCCATGACAAGGGCGGCCCCACCGTCCTTATAAAGAGCAACATCGTTTGTTACGTCGGCGATAGGCAGGTGATTTTGAGTCGTCGAAGTGATTGGCTTATCCGGAACCGATAAGTAAGGTATTTTTGGAATATTTAACATATTATTAATTGATTGAGTAAGCCGGTTTGACTATTGCCGGGGGCGCCTCTTCTACTTCAGGTGCCAACCTTTTTCCTTGAACCAAAATTGGCGGAATAAGATTGCCGTTTGCGTCAAACGAGACCGGGGTAAATTCATAGCCGTCTTTTTCGGTAACAATTTCATATCTTCCGTTATCAAGTTGGGTAACCGTAATGAAGTGTCCCACCTTGTTGCTTCTGAGGGCCCTTATTGGGCGTCCCATTGAGTCTTTAATTTCCATAATTGCTCCCTCTATGATTTTTCTGTCCTGGTCTACGACCTGGCCTACCACTACATTGGGTGAGGTGGGGGGATTGGGTGGAGCTGCGTCTACAGAAAACATTGCCTGTTTGGTCGAGATCATTTCGTTGCCTGCAATAATCCCAACAACCTGGTTTGTGGTGACTTGGTTTTGGGGAACTACGGGTATCAACTTCTCTTCAACGATCAGGTGAGTTGGTGCTGCCGGAATTTTTACCGGCGAGTTTTCCGGAATCGGTACAACCGCCGGCTTTGGCGGCGCGGCTACCGGGGGCGCTACGGGGGCGGGCGCGGGGGTGGTACCCTGGCCCAGGGAAAAGAGCCCGGTGAGTTGGGCAAGAAACCCGCTCTCCGCCTTTTCCAGATTTCCTAAGGCTGTGGAAGTTTGAGAAGTCGTTGCCAAATAAGTTTTAAGAGCCGCGTCCTGTTCGGGGTTGGAAGCTGTAGGGGTTTCGTCCTGATAAAACTTTGGGCGTGTGGCGCCTTTTTGCCAGGAAAAAATAGTAGGCGCGTAGATTGCTTTAAAGAAAGCGAAGATCCATTTTTCCAAAGGACGCTCCTCAAGAGGGAGAAACGCAAGTCCGATTCCAAGTAGTACCGATAAAATTGCGAGCGGCCATTTGATTATGCCGAGAAGCGGGGACGAATAAAAAATTATGCCGGCCAAAATACCCCCCGCAAGTTGAAAGAACTGTTTAAGCGTCATATCTCCAACCAATTTAAATTGGTATGAAGATACATTTTGTGGTATTGCGTGCTGTTCCATAAGCGGAGCTTGCTTCTACGAAGTAGGGCAGCTCTCATTACAGGTTATCTCGTGAAGCACTAGACGCAAGGGGAATCCCTTTTCACAAGTTCTTGGCTCTTCTTTTTGTGCTACAATTTTTGTATGACTGAACTCCCGACTGGTGCTAGTACGGAACAAGGTAAAGACGACAAAAATAAACAACCCGAAGCTGCAAGACATCTTAGAGAAGGACTTCCAAATATTGAGGTCATAGAACGTTCGGTAGACCCCAAACAATTAATCGACGCCAGTAGGTCGTATATGGCCATCTTTGAAAATATGATCCTTAAGCCGGACGGCACAGTTGCCGAATGGAGTATGGATCAAGTGAAAGCTAATCTGGAAGGCAGAATTTCTGTAATGAACGAAACGCTTCAGGATCTTCAGGATATGGGGTACCTTACTTACAAAAGTGTTGTAGATGAAAATGGAGACCAACAGCGGGAGGCAACCTTTTCTTTTCCGGGATATGCTTATACCTCTACTGTTGTTTGGGCGGAGACGGAAAGGAGGGTCGTTCAGGATCAGGATGGAAAGATCAAGCAGGAGTCGATAATTGGCCAGACGGTGTCTTACGAACCCGGTACGGACGAACAGCGCAAAGCCCTTGCGGAGGTCCTCACCAGAGTTGATGGTGAAATGACTGCCAGAGAAGATATGGTTAAAATGGCTAGATATGTCTGGAACCAGACGGAAAATCTGGAGGGCCTAGTCCAATTTTATTTTATGGGCAGCCTTACCCATGAAGCGATGAGAATTCTTTGCGACGCCGAGGGTAGATTTACTGGGGTAGAAGGGGTAGATAGGAAGAGCATTCTTACAAAAACAGAAGGCGGAGCGGAATTTAGAAAGGGCCACGAGTTTGGGGACGCAATGAGTGTTTCGCTCCAATGTCTGGAACTTGCTGCACAGTCCGAAAATTATGAGCAGTTTAAAGATTTAGTCACACGACCCGGTTTTAAGTTTTTATTTAAGGTTTCGGATCAGGAAGTAGATGACCTTTTCTTAAGACCCGAAGAAAGGCAAGGAAGAACATTAAATGCTACTTTGGTTAAATGGATTGGCGAGCCGTGGTCATGGAACAAAGAGCCGGTCGACTTTAATGATCCTGATAAAAAACACAAAGGCATTAGAGGGCTCCTTACGGAGAAAGGAAACATTTTGGTTGAGTCTTCGTGGAACGACGCAGAGCATGTTTTTGAACAAATTGAAAGGTTTATAGGGGGTGGAAGCGAGGCTAAAGGTAACATGGCTAAAAAAGAGGCGCGGGATGCCCGCTTTATCGCTTGGGAGATGCTTAGAGTAACCGGAATGGCTTCCGACCTTGGGGGTCAGGTTTACCATAGAGAATATGATAAAGAACTTGATCGTCCGGAAGGTAACTATATATCCCATGAGATGGGGGGAATGACTTCCTGCGATAGAATTAAAGTAATTGGCCCCAATATTTTTACTCAGGTCTATAGGTTCTTAAAACCTGAAATCAGAGGTTTTGGACCCGATGGCGCTTTCCAAAAATATCCTGATAGGTTTGCGGTTCCCTATTTTAAAAGTTGGACAGGTAAGGGGCACGAGCTTAATGATGACGGGACGGTAAAAGAGGTGGAAGATTTGGATAAGGATGGTAATAGGCAATTTGTCGAGAGTAAGATAAAAATGAAGTTTGTAGATGTTGGGAAAAGGTCATTTGACGAGATGAGATGGGGGTATAGAAAAGGACAGGGATATGACCCCGTTCTTAGAAAAATGGTAGAACTTCCCGCAGAAAGAGCATTTCATCTTGGTGAGCTGCAGTGGGAGGGTCTTCATCCAAAAACATATAATCAGGCAGCCCTTGGAATATTTATTGCCGGTCGGGAAAAAATCGGACTTTTCCAGTACATGATGAGAACAGATTGGGATATACGGGAACTTAAAGAAAAAACTTTTTGGGAAAAATTCGCCGCCAATATGGGGATTGCACTAAACGCGCAGGTTGTGTTTAACGGCCGCTTCAGGGGGATATATAATGGAATTAGAGAAGGAGGCGAGGCAGCCTTAACCGAAGCGGATAAAAAAGACAGAAGAAAAGTGGAACAAGCCAAAGCTAACAAAAAAGCTACAGATAAATACGTTACGGATGAGGTAAGGAATTATAAAAAAAAGTTGGTGCTAGCTTTTTGGGATGGAATAAGATCACTCCCTCAGTATAAGGAGTGGCTGGCGCAAGATGCAGATAAAGTAGCAACCAAAGATAGAGGGGTTATGACAAACAAGGTAGTATCAGCCATAGACAGGATACGTTATAGAATAGGAAGAATCGGAATTATCCCTCCAGACCAAGCCAAGGGACTCCCCACAGATGCTACCAATAAAGGCCTTGAAGCTTAGTTGCATTCTACGGCATAAATGCTAGCCACTTTAGAGCGTTGACTACTCCTTGTGCAGTTCCTCCGATAGCCTTAGTGGAGGCATATAGTCTTGCGAAGTCGGTTGCGGACTGACCAACGTTCTTTGCACCCTGTCTCACTTCTCCAACAGCAGTTCCATACTCCCACGGCTTACCCTCAATAAATTTTTGTGCCATTTCTGCGACTTTTGTTATCTCGCTGAAAATAACAAAGCTTACAAGAATCCATATTAACCTTTGTCCGTTTCCCGTTAAAAATGACATAGGCGGAACCCACGAATTAGGACCTATGAAATTTGTTGCCGGGTTAAACGGAATTGTCCCTCCGAATCCGGCTGTGTCCCCGCCCTGATTGAGGAAGAAAAATGCCAGAAAAAACATTAAACACATCATAGGATAAACCGCCAAATAAGATATCAGTCTTTTAAGCCACGCGCCAAAACCTGTAGATTCAGTGACTGTCCCGAGCATTATTTCTAACGGTCCAACGACGATCGTCAGAATAATTGACACAAACGTTTTAATTACCATCCAAACAATTTTGAGGGACCACCATATAACTGCAAGAATAGCAATTATTGCGAATAGGACAAGAAGAATTCCAAGCCCGAATCCTCCACCGGGCGAAACCGTGGCAACAATACTTGCGACCAATAAATGTATCCAGTAGTTATATAATAATACAAAACTATTGCTCGAGACAAAGTTTTGGAACAGCTGGATAGGTGTCTCGCTTGTTAACTGAGCCCCGTTTATTAATACTGCTAAAAGCCCGATTGTTACATACATTAAATCGATCGCGAACCCTGCGATTGCATATGAAAAAGTAATGAGGATTAATGCGAATACCAGTCTCGGTATTGCGAGTTGAACTGTAATAACTACCTGGGGATTGATTTTTACTCTAAACATAATCATAAAAGCAAAAATGATTATGGCCAATACCATAAAGCCGTAGCTAATATTTCTGGTAACTCTCCAAATACCTACAATTGAATTTGCTGCGTTTGTGTAGCCAAACCCCTGGGCGTGAACCTCGGATATTAGGGAAAATTTCCCGATCAGGTTTTTAAAATAATAAACTCCTGAAATCGGATTCTGGCCAGCAAAAGTAAATATAGATGCCGTAGTTGATGCCGGCGTCGGCCCGCTACTATCACCTATTTTGATAGCACTTTGGAGTTTTTGAAGCAAGGTTTGGCAGCTGCTGATATCCCCGCTAATAGCGCAGGTTGTCAGTTGCGGGTTTCCAGGTATAAAGTTCCAGAAGAAGGAGAAAAGCCCGTAAATAACCCACTGGACTTGTGCGGCCGTATAGCGTTCTCCAAAAATCTCGCTGGTTGGGGATATAGAATCGTCGTAAACTTTTTGATACCAGGCAAACGGATTCTCCTCGGCATACCACGTATGACTCCAAAGATTACTTGGGTCAATGCCGACATTTATTCCTCCCGGTGGGATTGCAGCTTTTGCTCTAAAAAATGGAGCAAAAGAAAAAAGAAGGACGAGTGCAGTTAAAAAAGAAAATACAATTTTTTTGAGCGGCTTGGACATTATGTTTATTCTAATGGTTTGACGTAAAAAATCAAAGGCCCTTTACCTTTAGGGACAACTCATATCGGTGGGCCAGGTAATTCCGAATTTGGTACCTTTCACACAATTAGTTAGCACTCCCCAGGATGTATCCCGAATTTCAGGGTAATAGCTCATTGCATCAGAGTCTGCCGGATTACATGAACCGGAACTACTTTTATATCTACTTAGCCAACCGGCCATGGGTTCAGGGAATCCCGGAACGCCGTTGCAGAGCTTTTGCTTTGCCATAGCCAAGAATCCAGTTAACTGAGCAACTATATTTTGATACTCGCTGGCAACATTTTGTCCAAAATCCTGAGTAGAGAGGCCGCCATGACAATAGTTGCTTGCATCTGATTCATGAAGCCAAATAGACAAAGCAAACGCAGGATTAACACCGGCTTTCTGGGCCTCGCTGACAACGTAGTTGTAACATTGAGCAGCCAAATTGTATTGCGGCCCGGGGCAGTCAAGAGTCCACCTGTCGGCAACGAGTATAAAGTTGGTTTTGAAAGCGCCAAGAAATTTGCTGGAGACGGCTGAATCGGGGACGTTGGCATTGCACTGGGTTGGTACTGTCGGACTGCAGTACTTTCCGCTTATTGGTGTTGGGGCTCCGAATCCTTGCGGGCGTAGAGCGGTTTGAATGCCTTTAAGAAAGTAGTCATAGACTGAACCGAGGTGTGGAAAATATAGTTCGGAGGCATTGTTTGAACCTAGCGCAGGATTTTTATATTTAAACGAGCTGTTTCCACCCGCGGGTACGTTATCTGTTCCCGTGTAATCAACTCCGGTTGAACCCGGAATATCCGCAATACAATTTACAGGGGCACCCGTTTCCACTTTGGGATAGATCTTCCTGAATGTAGACCCGGAATAAGCAACCGTGCTTTGGAATATCGGGTCAAGTGATGGACTCTTTGTAATTGTGGGGATTGTTATATTTATTTCGGCATCGCAAGTGATAACGGTTCGTCTTACTGTTTTTTCATTAGGGGGTTTTCCGATCGTCTGTATTACTATTTTTTTCTCGCACGGGACTTGTGTGATCGTGTAGTGAACATTGGGGACCACGACTCCATGTGTTTGGCCGGGGAAGAGGTTATCTCCCGAATTTGTTCTTACATTTACTACGTTGCAGACATTCGCCTCCGTAGTTTTAGGTTCCGCTACACTGGCAAGTGGCTGACAGGTTTGTTTACCGTTAGTTACTGTGCAGTCGAGGGGGGTATAACTGGAGTTTAAGAACTTTGACATGTTCATTACTTCTTCGGTGTGTGAGAACCAAAGGGGAGCATTTTTTGGTACATCGTACGAAGGGTCAGCAATCTGGGTCTCTCCCAGTGGCTGAATTTCCGCTATATATGCGGTTTCGGAGCCGTGTTTATCAACAGTGTTCCCGAGGGGAATAAAGGGAAAAAGGTCTGCAAAATCATTATTTGTTACGCCCGGAATTCCGCCACAAAATAACTTGGTTCCCAGTATTGGGAATGAAATATAAGCACAGAGTTGCCCCCGCCATTCGTTATAAGCCTTTTGATATGCGTCCGGACTAGAAAAAGGCTGACCGTTTTTATCCGACCAAGGGAGAGGGGGAAATTTATATGGCCAGCGATCGAGGATGGCAGTGCTACTTGTAAGTATAGACACAATATTCGGAGGAAAAATTTTAAGAAGCCAGCTGGCAATGCCGGCAACATCAACAGTAGGACTGGATTTATCCCAACTTTCAAGTCTCAGTATGCTTAGCCCATCTGTCATGTGACCAGCCCCATCGTAACAATCCCCGGGAAGTGCCTTGCCTAGCCCTACTGCTCCAAGCCCAAAAAAATTTGTGATGATGGGCGGAATAAGTTGGGCCTGTTTCTTATAGCAAACAACTATCTGGTTATGGTTTTGGGGCTCAGTAGTGGCTTGTGGGGCCGCAGTACCGCCGTTGTCATTTTCCGGAATATATGTTGTCATTGCTGAAGCTGAGGCGATTGTGCCTATTCTATCGGCCTCAAGAATTACTTGGGGCATGACTTTTTGAATTGGTCCCGAATAATCGGCAATCTGGGTAGGGTCAATTTGTCCGTACTCCGCTCTATTAAGAGTTCCGTTAAGGTACCAGCTTGCATACTCATTCATTTTTCCCGCATCACTAATTTTATCGGTCGAGTTGATGCTGTCCTTAGTTAACTCGGTATTTCCAAGGATGGGGAGATCGCTATTGGCCAAATCTACAATTAAATTATGGTTTGGAATAAATTTATTTGTGTTGCAAATAAATTTTCCCTCCCCTGCGGGCGCTTGGCCTCCACATTCCGGAAAGCTGTTAAAAGTCTCCAGGAATATAAGATCGTTGCTGCAGTAGAGTGCTTTGTCAGCGTCTCCGCAGGCTGCTGCCTGGTAAGGTCTTAAAGAAGCAAATTCGGGTTGAGTTTGTTTGTCACAGGGAAAGTGAATCTGGGGGATTGGGACATCGTTTAAAGGTGTGTATTGGGCTTTTGAAGCTTTTGGAAAAAAAAAGGAAAGCCCGAAGAGGGTTGCGAAAATGGGCAGAAAGCGTTTCATTTGTGATTTATTATTATGGTTTATTGGACCACGGTAAAGTTGGTCACTTGAGCCCCTGTTATGGTTCGTATGAGTAAAAGTATTAAGTAGGCCGCAAGAATAAGGACTAGTCCGCCGATTGCATAAGTGATAGTTCTTTGCGCGCCCTCAGTTGCCTTAGGATCCCCACCCGAGGTTATATATTTAAATCCACCAATAAGAAGCATGACAAACAAAGCTATTCCGGCTGCAGCAATAGCAACCTTTACCACATTAACAAAGACTGTTTGGAGGTCAGTTATACGCGCAGGGTCCATATAAAGACAATTCTAGACTAGGGGGCAAGATTGAGCAAGCCCGTTTTAACCGCTAACTTGAGGAAGTGTCAAGGAGAAAATGTTTACGTTAAAGAAAGTATTGATTAAGGAAACTATTGCCCAAGCAGCAAAGACTATTACAAGGCCGATTAGGGCCGCCGTAATTTGATTTCTTGCACCCTCTGTTGCCGCTTTATCGCCACCCGACGCAATCCATTTTATTCCGCCGAGGACGAGTATAAAGAAGAAAACTATTGCTGCCACAACCAACGCCCCTTTTATAAGAGCGGATATAATTCCGGGTAAAGTATAGCCTCCCAGGTTACTGAAGCCCGAATTAGCATCCGGCTTTAAGTTTATTTGCGCGAGCAGAGAGTTCCCCATATCTGTATTTTATATTATTGGCCTTTTTAAAACGCCGTGTCAAGGGGTAACGGGATTTAGAGGCGCGTTTAATATTGGGATATTTCCAAAGAAAGAGCTGACAAAATTTATTACTGCAAAAATAGCGAACAGAATTATAATTCCGACGATCGCGTTTGTCACCTTGCTTTTTGCATTTTCAAGTGCCTGCTTGTCGCCACCGGAAGAAATCCACTGTATTGCCCCAGTAATCAGCATAAAAAGAAAAATTACGGATCCTGCTATAAGGGCAACCGCTACAAGCTTACCAAAGAATGTTTGGAAAAAGGTGATGCCGGCCGTCGCACCCAAGCCCCCTAGTACCGGATTTTTTATCATTTATTTATTTGGGTAGAGTATTAAACAGGTTAACAATATTTAAAATTCCGTTGGAAGGAAAGCCGAGCAAATATCCGATCAAATCAATCACAAAAGTTGCAATAATGACGACCACTAAACCGATTAGTCCTGTAGTGATCCTTTTTCTGGCATTCTCGAGAGCGCCTTTGTCTCCTCCTGCTGCAATTATCCCGATTGCACCGGTGATAAACACAAAAATAAACCAGATAACTGCAACTATTGTCATGACACCAATTACAGATGTAATAAAACTGGCCAGGGTTGCTATGCCACCGGTTGAATTAGATAGATTTCCAGATCCGATGCCCTTAAATGTACCAAAACTGACTTGCGATAATAAATTTTTCATTCTATTTATGGTAAGGCTGGGATAGTTGGATTGAAAAGAATTGTAGGATCGTTAAAAATTAGCTGGCCAAAAATTGCAGCCAGCACAAAGGCGCCAGCTGCAACTGCCAGACCAAGTGCTGTCTGCCAGATTTTTGCCCAGGCACCCTCGATTTTTTTGGCATCATCCCCAGCAGACATAAATGCATAGCCGGCTAAAATAAAATTAATAAGTGCGTAAACACCAGCACTTATGAGTAAAACCCAAATTACAAGCTGGACTATTTTTCCGATAGCTAAGCCAGGATCCGTTCCAAGAGCGGTATTAGGCATCTTTACTGATCCGAATGGGTTGGTCATATTAAATTTTGAATCCCTAAAAGCGTTCCTGTTAATTTTACTATCCAGTAGGCAGCAATTACAACAACAAACCCAATAAGAGCCGAAGTAACAGTCTGTTTCGCCTGTTCCGCTGCCCGCGGGTCGTTTTTCCCGGCGCTATTTATCATTCCTATTCCCCCCAAAATAAAGTAAAAAAGTAGAATAAGACCGGCAATAACAAAGATCGCGTTTAAAAAAATGGTAACTAGCCCTGCCACATTCGTAAGTTGGGTAAGAGGAGAGCCAAAAATACTATTTATATCCATTTTTTTTAAACGATTAATCCTGTAAAAACATTTATTCTTAATAATCTCCCTAATAGTAGCACTACAAAGCCCGCGAGGAGAATAATTGCAAAACCAATTAAAGCGTTGACAATTTTTCCCTGAGCAGCTTGTATCCCTTTAGGGTCTCCCCTCGACGTCATAAGCTGTAACCCCCCAAGTAGGAAGTAAATTAAAAGTAAAAGTGCCGCGGCCTCAAATATATACGGGATTAATAATGTAATTAGCGTACCAACACCGGAAGATGCAAGCCCGCCATTAGGGATTGTAAAACCTGGAATTCCTCCGCTTTGAATTGCGTCTAAGTTTTGTGCCAATAACATGTCTATTTTTACTTCCCGAAACCATAAGATCCAAGACCGAGTATGTCAATTCCAATAACCTTAAGCAGGAATACAGAGAAAATAAGAAGAATTATTCCTCCAATTGCCGAAGTTAGAAGTTCCTGTCCCGCTTTAAGTCGCTCAGGGTTACCCGAGGAAGTCATTATCATAAAGCCTCCGTAAAGAATTAAAAGAAAAGCGATTCCGCCCCCGATGCCCACGGCCCATCTAAGGATAAAGCCCATAAATGCCGTTCCGTTATCGCTGTTTAAGACAGGAATGCAGCCTATTGCTGTATCGATTGCTGTGATTGCGCAGCGTCCTTGTATATTTACTGGAGAACTGCCGCTAGTAGATCCACCACTGCTACCACCGCCTGATGACTGAGGTACACAACAAACTTGTTGAATGGGTGCCCCTCTACCTCCATTTTGGGTTGGGCAGTCTAAAGGTCCTGAAGGGGTATCGCTGATGCTGCATGCGGTTGAGCAGCTTCCGCCTTTAGTAGAGCATTGAGGACCTGCCAAAACTTTATACGGAAGCAAAAAGAAAATTAACCCAAAAAGACCTAATAACAAAACTATTCTTTTCATTTATCTAGATATATATTTATTCTAACTTTTGTGACTCCAAATAACAAACCCCTTCTATGTTTCACTTGATATAATGGATTGCCGTGGGCAAACAATTTCCATTTAATTCTAGGTCTTTCAAATTATTAATTACTACGGCCCTTGCCGTATTAGGCCTTTTGATTCTAAAAACGACTGTGGTTTTTGCCATAACTGCCCAGGAATGTCTTACTAAAAATGTCAGCGATCTTTCGCAGGGGGACCAGGATTGGTGCTACAACGTAGGAATCCCGCAACTTCTGGCTCCGATTCAGTCCGCCAATGAAAAAAATAAACAGGATCTTAGCGCCCTCCAAAAGCAGCTCGCAAATTTAGCGGCGAGAATAAATTCTTTTTTGGATCAACTTAAGCAAACCCAAGCCGATATTAACCTGCGCGAGGAGAAAATGGCCTTTACCAGAGAGATTTTTAATCAAAAGGCCAAAGACCAATATACTTTCTTAAGACTTTATGATCCCATAACCCCATTTATTTTTGCCGATACGGCCTCGCAGGCTTTTCAGGAAATTAACCTTAGGCAAAGAGCGGCGGATTCCGACAGACAGACGATGGCTCAATATGCCACTGATCTGATTAAACTTAAGCAGGACGAAGATACTCTTCAGAAGAATAAAGATGCTTTGACTGCCGCTCAAAAACAAGTAACCGAAAAGGCAAACTTTTTGGCGGGGGAAGTTGCAAAAGCCAGCGCATATTTGGCAACGCTTTCGGCCAAACAGCAATCCTTCCTGGCAGCAAAGCTCGCAACATTAGGCCTTTCAAGATCCGCTTACAACATGAAGGGTGGATGCAGTAGTGATATCAACCCCTTCAAAGACCCCGGTTTTAGCCCGGCTTATGCGTTTTTCAGCTACGGAGTGCCCAACAGGATAGGGCTTAACCAGTTTGGAGCCAAAGGCCGGGCCGAGGCTGGTCAGAATGCCGAAACGATTCTCAAGACTTACTACAACGCCGATTACACAACGGGTTATAACCAATCAATTAACATTCACGTAACCGGCAGCAACGAATTTGGTCAGTCATTTAACGACACTTGGAACATTGACGATTATCTTAAACATTTATACGAGATGCCAACAAGCTGGAATCCGGAAGCTCTTAAAGCCCAGGCAGTCGCGGCCAGGTCGTTCGCATTAGCTTACACAAATAATGGCTCAGGCAGTATTTGCCCCAGCCAGCAGTGCCAGGTAGTAAAAAAAGAACTTAATGATGGTGCATGGCAGGCTGCAGTGGACGCCACACGCGGTATTGTAATGACTACCGGGGGAAGTCCAATAAAAGCTTGGTTTTCCTCAACACACGGGGGCTATGCTTACACATCGGGGGATATTGGCTGGAGTAATACAAGTTGGACCAAAAGGCTTAAGGATGCGCCTGGTGGGATAAACAGTTTTTCCGATCTTGCAAATAGCACCTACGATAAAAGTTCGCCGGTTTTCTACTGCGATTGGGGCAGCCGTTCCTCTTACAACAAAACAGCATGGCTGAAGCCCGAGGAGATTGCAGACTTTGCAAACATTATTTTGCTCGCCAAAGCCGACGGGTCAACTCAGGATCATCTGACACAGGTTGATAAACCAAATCCCGACGGAGTTGATACCTGGGACGCTGGCAGAGTTAAAAGTGAACTTTCTACGAGGGGAATTACACCATTTGACAGTGCTTCAAACATATCGGTTAATGCTGATTTCGGAAGCGGAAAAACAACTACCGTTACAATTGACGGCCGAAATTTTGACGGTCAGGATTTTAAGACATACTTTAACCTTAGAGCCCCGAGCAACATCCAAATTGTCGGACCACTCTTCAATATTGAGAAGCATTAAACAATAACTAAAAGTTAATATCTAATAGCTGTAGGTTTTAGTTTTAAGTTATTAGATCGACCTGATATAATCAGGTTGCCATGCCGGATGTGTTTGTTTCTCCAAAAAATGAGTCTCAAAAGCCAGTAGCTCCTGAGGAGCCGGCCTCATCG
Organism: Patescibacteria group bacterium; assembly: GCA_041499035.1. Lineage (GTDB taxonomy): Bacteria > Patescibacteriota > Microgenomatia > UBA8517 > UBA8517 > DATFUL01. The sequence goes on along the minus strand of JBGQJK010000002.1, from coordinate 15,629 downwards.
GTTTTGCCGGAAGAGTCTCCAGTGACCGAGATTGAAAAGTCTAAACTCCCCGGACACACCCATAGCCCCCTGTCCGCCTTTTACTTTTATCCCGACCATATCGATTTTGAGTCCCGTTCTAAGGAAGAAAAAATAGTTTTGCTTTTAAGGCAACACCTGATAGTTAATGTTAAGTGGATTTTGGTTACAATACTGCTGCTTTTTGTGCCGGCAACTATGGCGGCCTTCGGTGTATTTTCATCTCTTCCGGTCGGGTTTGAATTGGTTATCACAATGGCCTGGTATTTGATTACATTGGCATACGCTTTCGAAAACTTTTTGAGCTGGTTTTTTAACGTTTATATAGTTACAAATATGAGAGTAGTCGACGTCGATTTTTACAACTTAATTTATAAGGAGGTTTCCGACGCCAACTTGGATAAAATTCAGGATGTTACATATAATATGGGTGGGGTTGCCAGGACGATTTTTAATTACGGGGACGTTTTTGTTCAAACTGCCGCGGAAGTTGCCGAATTTGATTTCGTAGCGGTGCCAAATCCTGATAAGGTGGCAAAAATTATTGAGGATCTGATTACAAAAGATAAAAGAAAATGATCAACCCTATTTTTGGAATTTCTATTTGGCTGGTGATTAAAATCGCGGCTCTTCTGCTTTTGGCAATGTATCTTGTGTTCGCTTTGATTATGGTCCGGCAGATCAGACTAATGACATCCACGCTCTCGCTTGGTTTCGATGCTCCGATAATCCTGCTTGGCTATATTCATTTAGCTTTTGCGGTTTTAGTTTTTCTGGCTGCTCTAATAATTCTTTAAAGAATGTTAATTTCTAGTGCCTCCAAGTTGACTGGTGCGCCTGGGCCGTCCGGGTGGGCACAAGTACATGAGTTTGAACCGGAGGATTCTGATAAGCTTAAACTCCGGGGACACTTATTTGCGATAGTTTCTACCAGTCACACAGAGAGCGGTATAGACACACTTGCTGCCGGACGGGAACTTTTAACCAGGTACCATGAAGAATACTACGGCAACCCGACAGGTAAGCCCTTCAATGTTCTCAGGGATGCTACCAAGAAAGTTGCCGATGAATTCAGGCACACCTGGGGGGACGTCGAAATTGTTGCAGCTGCTTTCGTCGGAAATGTTGTTTATTCCGTAGCGGTTGGCGGGGCAGGCGTAATGGTTTTCCGGAACGGTTCGCTCGGAAAAATCCTGGAAAGTGAAAAAGATCAGGTAGTTGTTGCCTCGGGTTTTCCCAAGAGTGGCGACGTTATACTTTTGGCGACAAAAACATTTTTTGAGAAGGTCCCGAACGGAATACTTAGAGCTGCGCTTTCGGCAAAAACTTCCGAAGATTCAATTGAGACGTTCGGTCCTATCGTGCTTGGCTCAGAAAGCCAGGGAAACTTGGCTGCAACCGTGATTAAATTTGAGGAAAAAGAAGACGCAAACACACTATTTGCAGAAGCGCGTCCGGAAATCGCGGAACCAAGAAAATTTAACAAATTGAGTCTAGATTTTAGAAACCCGTTGATGATATCAGATAAGATTCAGGAATTTGTTTCCAAGCTTTTCAAAAGAATTCCTCAAAAAAATATCTATTTAAAGGCGGAACAGGCTCCCCAAGCTTCCCCCGAAAGCAAAAAGCTTACTTTTACGGTTGCGGCGATTCTTCTGGTGCTTTTAGGAGTAAGTATCGGATTTGGCATACGTCAGAAAAAGATCAATGATTTGAAAAGTAAATATCAGGGAATTCTTGCGCAGGCAACAAGCGAGGCTGATCAGGCTATAAGCCTGGCGAGTGTCAGTTCTGAGCGGAGCCGTGAGCTGTTTGCCGACAGCGAACAAAAACTGAATCGAATTACTGCTATGAACGTACATGACACTAAAATCGACGCTCTCAAGAAAAAGATTGATGACAGCCGGGCTGCAGTTCTTGGGGAATACCGGGAGACGCCCCAGATGTTTTTGGATTTGACACTGCTTTCCTCCGGGTTTAAAGGCGACATAGTAGCTTTTTCGGGCGGGTTTATCTACGTTCTCGATAAATCTGGACAACGAATAGTTAGCGTTGACCTTTCCACAAAAAAGAGCAGGGTGGTTGCAGGACCCGGGGTAATAAATTCGGCCTCCGCACTGGCGGCTTACGAAGCCAAAGTCTTTGTTCTTGAAAGTGATGGTATTTATGAAGTTGATTCAGGTAATAGTAAGGTTATCAGTAAAGTATGGACATCTGATGCGCTTATATCAGCCTTTGCCGGAAATATGTATGTAATAGACAAAGCCGGAAATGCAATTTATAGATATGCTGGGACAGGGAACTCGTTTGGTGATAAACAAAATTGGCTTGCAGCAGGAACTAATGTTAATTTTTCGAATATTTTGCAGATAACCATAGACGGATCAATCTATGCCCTGTATCCTAACTCTAAAGTGCTTAAGTTCAGCCAGGGCAGTCCCCAAAACTTTAATGTTTCTGGTGTAATTCCGGAAATTGGAAATATTGACGCCATTTATGCCAACCCGGATAATCAGTATATTTATTTGCTTGATAAAGCAGGCAGCAGGGTGGTGGTTACCGATAAGAAGGGTGTTTATAAGGCCCAATATGAAGATTCATTAATTTCGGGAGGCATAAACTTGGTAGTTTCGGAAGCTGATAAGAAAATAATTCTTCTTACAGGAGACAAGCTGTATTCGCTAGATATTCAGAATCAGTAGTCTTGTTCGAGATACTTATTTCTTCGGCCAAAGTGAGGAATTGCGAAGTGTGTTTATCGAATCAAAGAGATCGCCTAACGACACGTGAGGCTCATAACTGTCGAACATTTTATCTGTCCGCGCGGCGAATCCCTCAACGCCTCTGTTATCTGTTCCACAACTTCTTAACTCGACAACCGATTCGTTGTCGCGAATTAATCCTTTTAATCTGAGCAGTGCCGTTGACTTGATTACCGTTAGAGGTTCTGAATGATGAAAATGGATTCCCTGAAAATTACTACTCCCGTTGCCGTTAACTGTCATACTATGTCCCTCGTTAGCATAAATACCACCTGCACCAGGGTGCATAAAAATACGATTTTGAAATGAGAGTTCAGAACTAATATTATTTTTTAAGTGGAGACGGCGGGAATCGAACCCGCGTCCGAAAAACATAATAACAAAACTTCTACAAGCTTATTTGGTTTTTAAATTTTCCCTGAACTTATCTAGCCAAAAAGGAATTTCAAGGTAAGATTTATTTGTCTTTTGTTTAAACCTTTAAATCATTAAAGCTTAAACAGCATCTCGAATGGTTTACACCCAGTCGACCCGATCGAGAATCAGATCTCAGGACGCCAGCTTAAGCGTAAACTACGTTGTAGGCTGGAGCTTCGAATAAATTCGTAGCTTTTGTTTTTTAACTCTTATCAAAGACCTAGAGTCAAAGTCTGCTTGCCGTTTTGTCAAAGAGCTTCCCGTCGAAACCGATCGTCCCCGATTTAAAGCGAAGCTTTAAATTCACCTTCAATATCTCGCTTTATATCGTGGCGCTTAATTGCCTCCTTCTTCTGAAACTGCTTTTTAGGCTTGCCTAGCTCTAGATAGAGCTTGATTAAGCGACCCTTATTATACAGCCGTAGAGGCACAATTTGCAACTTTTTTTGCTTCATTTTTGTTCCTAGCGACAGTATCTCCTGGTGGTGCAAAAGGAGTTTTCTGGTGCGGGTAGAGTCATATTTTTCCAGCCCTTGTGCCGGGATGTTGGCATTGACCAAATAAATTTCATTACCCATGATTTTTGCGAAAGAATTGGACAAATCCCCCCGGCCTTCGCGGATAGATTTAGCCTCGGCTCCCTTTAGGGACAATCCGGCCTCAACTCCCTCTCCTGTGAGTTCATATTCAAATCTTGCTCTTTTGTTGAATAATTTCATACTTATATTGTACCTCAATGGACCTACTTAATTTGATTTTCCCGAAAGCTTGTTTGGACTGTGGAAAAGAAGGCAAATATATTTGTGAGAATTGTTTGAGCAAGGTCAGAATACTCAAGCCGGCCTGTCCTTATTGCGAAAAGGCGTCAATTGACGGTTTTACGCACATCAAATGTAGGAGAAAGTATGGTCTGGACGGCCTGACTTCTATCTGGAAATATGAAGGTGTAATTAAGAAGGCTATATTGGCACTAAAATTTAAATACTCCACCGAAGTTGGCCGTGAGCTATCTTCTGCTTTTTTGGATACCCTTAGGTCCCAATATGCTAAATACTACATACCAAATACTAATTCCCTTGTTCCCATTCCAATTCATTGGCACAGGCAAAACGTACGCGGGTTTAACCAATCAGTAGAAATCGGCAAGTTGGTAGCTAAAGAGATGGGGTGGGGATTTAATCCTGATCTTTTAATAAAGCATAAATCTACCTCTTCTCAGGTTGAATTGTCAGTTGAGGAGCGTAAACATAATCTCAAAGGGGCCTTTTATCTTAATCCTTCCTATATACAACATACTATTGCCGATATACTGCTTTTCGATGACATTTTTACCACGGGCTCTACCCTCCACGAGGCCGCAAAAGTGCTAAAACACGGAGGTGTTAAAAAAGTTTGGGGAATGACGATTGCACGGTAAGCGGTGGGCACAGGGGTCGAACCTGTTAGAGCTTGCGCTCACGGGTTTTCAAGACCCGCGCATTACCGTCCTGCCCGCCCACCATGGCGGAGGATGAGGGAGTCGAACCCACCGGCCACTTGCGTGGCCAAGGTTTAGCAAACCTTTGCCTTAGCCGCTCGGCATATCCTCCTTTTAGGCACTGCAATTATAGCAGGTTTTGAGGTATAATAAGGTCGGTATGGATGCTGCCAAAGAAGAAAAAAAGTCCAATCAAAGCACTTTAAATAAAGAGCCGCAGACTGTTGTTGTCAGGCGTGAGCCTGAGCGCGATTTGCTTATATGGATAGCGCCGGCAAGGCCGTTTATGAAGCGCGACCGTCAGTTTTATACAACGGTTTTTGCAATTGCAGGCATTATCAGCTTGGTTCTTTTTCTGGCTGAGGGAATTATGCCTGTTATTTTGATAGTTGCACTGGTGTTTTTATATTATGTTCTTTCGACAGTACCGCCGGAAAACATTGAATACAAAATAACTACCAAAGGCGTAAAAATTGCAGGCAAGCTGACAGAGTGGCAAACGCTTACCCGGTTTCGGTTTAGAAAGAGGAGCGGGAGCGAGGTTATAATTCTTGAAACATTTTTAATTCCGGGGCGAATTGAGCTTGTAATAAATACCGAAATTAAAGATAGTTTAAAAAGAGAGGTTTCTGCCTACATTCCATATGAGGAAGTACCCACTGTTGGGCTTGATAAGCTCGCAGATTGGTTTACACAAAAACTGTCTGGGAACAAATAGACTTGCACCCGTAGCTTAACGGATAAGCAGAGCTTGCTGGCTCGAGGGCTCGCAGTAGAGTATGAGCCTGCGGAGAGTCAAATGAGCCCTCGTAGCTCAACGGATAGAGTATGGGTTTGCGGAACCTAAGATATCAGTTCAATTCTGATCGAGGGCACACTAAGCGAGGAGGGTTCGCATAGCGGCCAATTGCACGAGTTTCGAAAACTCGAGGGAGTAATCCCTACACAGGTTCAAATCCTGTACCCTCCGCTCGTCGTAATCAAACGTTGCTAGCAGTTTCTCAAAACGAAAGTTTTGGAAACTTACGCAAGTTTATTACTCCTCTCGAAATTGTTGTACAATTTCGGGCAGACGAGAACATAAAAACAAAATGAAAAACGGAAAAAATCAACAAATTGTAATAGGCGGGGCAGTGCTCTTTAGAGAGAACCGCGGCAAGCGGCAGTTTTTATTGGTGAAACAGAGAGAGGCTCCCGATTGGGAGATTCCCAAAGTGACTGTAAGGAAAGGGGAATCTTCTGTCAGAGCCGCAATCCGTTTGGCCAGTGAGCAGGGTGGAATGGCGGCAAGGGTATTAGAAGAAGCAGGACGCTCATCTGGAACAACAATTGTTAATGCCAAATCAATTCCCCAAAAGTTTTATTATTATTTAATGTTGCAAAAAGGTGGGAGCAGCGAGCTGATTGGCTTTGATCAATTTAAATGGCTGGATTTTGGCGAAGCTTTAAAAAGACTGGGTCTTAAAAGGGAAAAGGACATGCTAAAAGGCGCGAAGGACGTTCTAAAAGAATGGGAAAAAACACACAATCTCAAAAAACAGGAAGTGGTGATGTTCTAAAAAGCTCCGTTACCAGAGAGTTTTCCTCTGGGGGAGTAGTCTTCAAAATAGATAATGGCCAAATACTCTGGCTTATCAGAAAAACCACGGCTAGCGCCCTTTATCCAAAACAATATTGGATGCTTCCCAAGGGGCGAATCGACGATACTGACGGTGATCTTCCGGGACCAATGGCTTCCGGAAAAATTAAAGCTGATGTAGCCTCTCTTGAAAACGCGGCGATTAGAGAGGTCAAGGAAGAAGCCGGAGTTGAGGCCAAAATAGTCAAAAAAATAGGCACCTCAATGTATTCTTTTACCGATGTCAAGGTGGGGAAGATATTAAAATTTGTAACCTTTTACTTAATGGAGTATATAAAAGATTTACCCGAAGGGCATGACTGGGAGACTGAGGAAGTTGTTTGGCTTCCGTTTGAGGAAGCTAAAAAACAGCTTTCCTTCGGTGGGGAGAAACAGATACTTGTTAAAGCTAAAGACCTACTTGCCTCTGTAGTTTAACGGATAGAATGAGGGATTCCGGATCCTTTGATGACAGTTCGAATCTGTCCAGAGGCACATTTTAGGGTATAATACAGACTCTGGAGGAGTCACCTAGCGGCTATGGTACACGCTTGGAAAGCGTGCGGGCGCAAGCCCTCGCGAGTTCGAGTCTCGCCTCCTCCGCATTCGTTTATGAGGCTTTTAAAAACAATAAAGGATAAAGATTTTACTAAAGACCATAAAACACGTGAGGCTTCGAGGGCGGTTTTATTTGATAGTGAGAACTTGATTCCGCTTCTTTTTGTTTCCAAAAATAACTATCACAAACTTCCTGGTGGTGGAATTGAGCAGGGGGAGGGTCAAATTCAGGCCTTGGTACGGGAGGTAAAGGAAGAAGTTGGAAGCACTATCAAAGTAGGCAAAGAAATAGGCAAAGTCGTTGAGTTTCGATCCGAATTTAATTTGAAACAAACATCGTATTGTTACTTCGGGGAGATATTGTCTAAAGGAAATCCGGATTTTGAAAAAGATGAGATAGACGAAGGCTTTAGACTTATCTGGTTATCTTTGGACGAAGCAATTAAGAAGACCGAAAATGATAAACCTGAAGATTACCAAGGACATTTTATTCAGAAAAGAGATCTGACGTTTTTAAAAGAGGCGAAAAAGTTGATCCAAAACAAGAAATGAGAGCTATTTTTCTAAATACTTGGAGCGGAAAGGTGGAGAGAGGGCTACTTCAATTTATTTCAAAACAATCTTCGGCCACAAGTACTTTTTGTCTTTCAGAAGTTACACCCACTTTATACAAAAAATTACAATTTCTATTAGACAATTTTGGAGGATATTTTGCTTTTGATGATAGTTTGAAAAACTCTAAAAGCTCACAAGTAGTTTTTGTTAATAAGGAGCTTCTGGTATTAGATTACAAGAAGTTACTTCTTTATGATGCTCTTGAGAGTGTTGGAGGTACGGAAGTTCCTGCTTTTGTTCAGGCGGTTGATTTAGGAAGCACGACAGTTTTAAATCTTCAGGGGATGGCATATCCAGGTGACAAACTCGATTCGGAAGATCGGCTTACACAGTCCGCAAAAATTATTGACTTCGCTCATGAATTTACTGGCCCAAAGATAATTGGGGGTGATTTTAATCTAATGCCTGATACAGAAAGCGTAAAGGTTTTTGAGGCCTCCGGCTATAAAAATCTAATCAAGGATTTTAAAGTTAGAACAACAAGGAATGATTTAGCTGACCATACAAAAAAGGATAAGCAGTATTTTGGAAAACAGTACTTTGCAGATTATTGCTTTATTTCCCCCGAGGTTAAAGTTAAAAAATTTGAGGTTCCATATTTGGAAATTTCCGACCACCTCCCGTTAATTTTGGATTTTGAGGTATAACTTCTCCTTTTCTTCGGGTAAAGTGTTAAAATTATTTTATGAAATATGGGCAGATTAAAAACAGAGAGCTCCATAGAATTGTCTCCACAGCGATAATTTATAAAGACAGCAGGTATCTGATTACCAAAAGAAGTTTGGATAAAAAAGTCTGGCCGGGGAAGTGGACAGTACCGGGTGGGGGGCTGACTATTGATGACTATGTAAAGAAAGCCCCCACAACCAAAAAAGATAAAGTTTGGTATTTTGCCCTGGAAGATAGTTTGAGGAGGGAAATTATGGAAGAAGTTGGTGTTGAGGTAGGCAAAATTGACTATCTTTTAGACCTTACCTTTATCAGGCCCGATAACATTCCGGTAATTGCTTTCAGTTTTTATGCACCGATAAAAAAGGGAAGTATTAGACTCAATTCGGAAAGTATTGATTTTGCTTGGCTTCCGGCAAAAGACTCGGAAAAATATGATCTGATAGCCGGAATTGGAGAAGAGATAAAAATGGTTGATGCGATTTTAAAGGGGAAGAGGATTGATAAAAAGAAATTTTTCAAGTAGTTTTCGTTCAGTTGTTTGACAATATCATCCCGATTTGGTATATAACTAAGGTCATGAAGGCAGACAGGATAAATTATTTACTTGAACTAGCAAAAGTCGTTGCTACTTCGCACGGGGGCGGAGAGACGGGGCGCTACAACTTGAGTTTAAACAAAACGCAATCTGCGGAAACTAAAGTCGACCTTCCTGCTGCTGTAACCCCGACCCCACAGCTAGGGACTCAGTCAGGTTTGGGGAAAGACTAGGGGCAACATTAGGCGCGGACTACTTCAGGTTTTCTTCGGTCTTTCTATGGTAAACTACATTTGAAATGAACGATCAGGTGCAGGAAGTAAAAAGTAAAACTGATATTGTTTCGATTATAGGAGAGAGGATCGAACTTAAAAAGGCCGGACGGAATTATAAAGCAAACTGCCCTTTCCACGGAGAAAAAACCGCCTCTTTTATGGTTTCACCGGAGCTGCAGATTTTTAAATGTTTTGGTTGTTCCGAGGCCGGAGACGTATATTCGTTTTTAGAAAAATATGAGGGAATGGAATTTCCGGAAGCACTAAAATATCTGGCGGACCGTGCAGGGGTGAAACTTGTCAGGGGGAATTTTGGCCAGACATCGGAGAAAGAAAAGTTAATTGAAATCCACTCTCAGGCGCTCAGGTTTTATAACTATCTGCTTCTAACACACCCATTGGGTAAGAGGGCACTGGAGTACTTGCAAAAAGATAGAGGACTCAAAATAGATTCAATTAAAGAGTTTCAATTAGGATATTCTCCCGATAATCCGCTTTTACTTAAAAAATTTTTAGTCGATAAGAAAAAGTTTAGTCCCAAAGACCTCGAAACCGCAGGAATTGGAATTGTCCGGGGCCCGAACATTTATGACAGATTCGGGGGGCGGGTGATTTTTCCTCTTTTTGATCACAGGAATAACCCTATCGGCTTTGCCGGACGGATTCTACCTTGGGATAAGCGCGAAACCGGTAAATATATAAATTCTCCAGAGACTCCGATTTACCACAAAAGCAGCGTTCTTTTTGGGCTTAATATAACCCGCCCATTAATTAAAAAGAAGAAGGTGGCAATTGTTGTTGAGGGTGAACTGGATTTGATTTCTTCTTACCAAGCCGGAATCAAAAATATTGTTGCCATTAAAGGTTCGGCCTTGACGGAGGAACAGGTTCGTCTCTTAAGCCGTTTTGCCCCGAAATTCATACTCGCTCTTGACTCGGATTTTGCCGGAGACGCTGCCGCAAGACGTGGAATTGCGGTCGCGGAAAACTCCGGAGTTGAGGTAAAAGTTGCAAAAATAAGTAAGTTCAAGGACCCTGACGAGGCTGCCCGCGGAGACATTGAATCCTATAAAAATGATCTTATTCATGCCGAAGGTGTTTGGGATTACTTAATTGATTCAGTAATGAGCAGATTTAAGTTAGAAACAGGGGAGGGTAAAGCCAAGATTTCCAAAGAACTAACGCCGATCCTTGGGGAAATAGAAGATAAAATTGTTCAGGCACACTACGCAAATCTTGTTGCCGAAAAACTTGAAGTTCCGCTAGAGGCTGTTACTGAACAAATCTCAAAAACTGGGGTTTCCTCCAAGTCGTCTGATCTTCCAATGCGAAAACCCACTACTACGTTAGGGCTTCGAGACCTTTTGGAAGGTACGCTTCTAACGCTTGGTTTTCAATTGGATCCAGTAATTTTAACCAGCCCTGAAGTATCAAAACTAGTTCAGGATCCATTAAAAGTTCGTGTTTTGGATGAACTTAAAGGTTTTTTAAAGACTAACAAAAAATTTGATGTACACACTTTTGGAGAGTCGTTACCCAAAGAGCTATTTGACGGTTTTGCAAAGACGGTATTTTCTGAAAACTTAGATTTGTTAAACAAACCCGAAAAATTGAAAAAGGAGCTTGATTTGGTCAAAAAAAGGCTTACAATACTAGGAATCAAGGATAATCACGAACTTCTGACTCGTGAGATGAAGAAGTTTGAGAAGAGTGGTGATAAAGATAAGCTTCTTAAAGCTCAAAATGAATATAATAAACTCACCAAAGTCCTTGCTTCTTTAGGTGCCGCTACTGATAGCGGTATAATTTTTGGTGAGAGTTAACTAAATATGATACGAAAGCCTGTACTAGAACTAATTAAAAAAGGCCGCGAACAGGGGTTTTTGACCCAGGAGGAGATCATGGAGGTTTTTCCCGATGCAGAAGAGCGTGTAGTGGAGCTTGACGAGCTTTACGAAAAACTTCTCGCGGAAGGCATTGACGTGTTTGAATCCGTTACTCCGGGGGAAATTGAGAGCGATGAAAAGGCCAAGGAAAAACTTGACCGTGAAATCGAACTTCTTACCAAATTGGAAGGAATTGAGTCCACCGACCCGGTCCGTCAATATTTGAGGGAAATTGGGCGTGTTCCGCTCCTATTGGCCGAAGATGAAATTGAGCTGGCCAAAAGGTACGAAAAAGCCGATAAAAGAGCCAAAGATAAACTAACAGAAAGCAACTTGCGGCTGGTTGTTTCGATTGCCAAAAAATATATAGGCCGTGGCCTTTCGCTTCTTGACCTTATTCAGGAAGGCAATCAGGGCCTTATCCGTGCCGTAGAAAAATACGATTGGCGAAAGGGCTATAAATTCTCAACCTATGCGACTTGGTGGATCAGGCAGGCAATTACACGGGCAATTGCTGATCAGGCCCGTACCATACGTATTCCGGTCCACATGGTGGAAACAATTAATAAGCTTTATAGAACTTCTCGTCGTCTAATGCAGGAGTTGGGTCGCGAGCCGACTCCGGAGGAAATTGGAGAAGAGTTGGAGCTGGATGGCGATAGGGTCCGCGAGATTTTCAAAATCGCACAGGAGACAACATCTTTGGAGGCCCCGGTTGGAGAAGACCAGGAAAGTTTCCTCGGGGATTTTATTCCAGATGAACAGACCCTTTCGCCGGTGGACCAAGCTAGCAAACAGCTTCTTAAAGATCATTTGGAAGAAGTTTTGGGAACACTCTCTGAACGCGAAGCCAAAGTACTTAAGCTAAGATTTGGTTTGGAAGCCAGTAAGGCCATGACTCTTGAGGAAGTGGGTAAAGTCTTTGGAGTAACTAGAGAGCGCATCCGCCAAATCGAGGCTAAAGCTCTTAGGAAACTTAAACACCCTTCACGGCGTAAGAAGCTTCAGGATTATTTGGACTAGCGGTATCTTTCTTTTATTTTTGGGATTAAGTATTCCGAGAAAGTTTTTTCAAAGTTATATTTCGGTTCCCAGCCCCAATCCTGTTTTGCATTTGTATCATCCACGTCTTCCGGCCAGGTATCAACTATTCTTTGCCTTTCCTTATTAATTTTGTAACTCATTTCGAAGTTTGGAAAGAACTTTTTTGTCATTTCGTAAATATCGGACGCGCTGACGCTGAATCCGTGAACGTTGTAAACAAAACTTTTTAGATTTTCCTTCGGTGCTTCGGATAGTTGTGTCAAAACTTCGGCGGCATCTGCCATGGCCATAAAAGGAATTGTGCTTTCCGCCCTGACAAAGCATTCGTAACTTTTTCCCTGGGCTGCCGCGTGTACCATTTCCGGTCCGTAATCACTGGTCCCGCCGCTCGGGACCGTGTCGGGGGATAGGAGGCCGGGAAACCGTACACATCTAAAATCTATTAAACTACCTCTATCAATTTCGCCCAGTAATTTATAGTTTTTGGAGAAATAATTTCCTAAATTCTCGCAAGCTAACTTTGAAATTCCGTAAATAGTTATCGGATTTAGGAACTGATCCTCTTTGATTTTTTCGTTCTTCGCCTTTACCTCTAAGTTCGGTAATCCGTAAGCTGCGATTGAGCTTGGGAAGATAAATTTAATTGCTTTTTGGCTCTTCAATGACTGGTTTGTGGCCGCTTCAAGTAAATTTAGGGTTCCTTCGATGTTTACTTTGGCCGCCAGTTCGGGATTTTTTTCTCCCCCGGTTGAAAGAATTGAGGCCAGATGGAAGACGATATCAAAATTCTGTTCTTCAAAAATCTGCTCAACACCGGTTTTATCGGAGATATCACAGACATAAAATTTATCAATTAATCCGGCAATACTTTTCTCCGGCTCCTTGATGTCGGCAGCAATAACTTTGTAGCTTTGCGAGTGAAGTTTCTTGATTAGTCCGTGTCCTACTTCGCCTGAGATTCCGGTTATGAGGGCGTACATTTAAATTACTTTTAGTTCTTTTCCGACTTTTTCGAAAATCTTTAGAGCTTGATCCAGATGCTCTTTAGAGTGTCCGGCCGAATTCATTATCCTGATTCTTGCTTTGCCTTGAGGCACTGTTGGGTATGCAATTGCTTTGGCGAAGAGACCCTCGCCAAACAAAGCTTTACTCATGTCCTGTGCCAGTTTGGCTTCCCCCAACATCATAGGAATAATTGGGGAAACACTGGTTCCCGTGTCAAAGCCTAGTTTCTTTAAGCCCGATCGCAAATAGTCCGCATTGCTCCAAAGCTTTTTGACCAGCTCTCCCGAATTTTCCAAAAGCTCAACTGCGGCCAAACAGGCGCCGACATCCGGGATTGTCATCGCGCTACTAAAAAGGAAAGGCCTACCTCTTTGGGAGAGCCACTCAATCAGTTCAAACTTGCCGGCTGCCAGGCCTCCGACAACACCAAAAGCTTTACTCATCGTTCCGACCTCTACATCCACTTTGCCGTGAAGCTTGAAGTGGTCGACTATTCCGCGGCCGGCCTCGCCCAATACCCCTTCACCGTGAGCATCGTCAACCATCAACATCGCACCATATTTATTTGCCACTTTGTATATTTTGTCGAGTGGGGCAATATCCCCGTCCATACTGAAAACCCCGTCGGTTATAACCAATTTTCTGCCTTCCTTAGGCGCAGCCTTTAATTTTTTTTCAAGGTCGGCAGGGTCGATGTGTGTGTATCTGACAACCTCCGCTTTGGTTAGTCTGCAGCCGTCAATAATACTGGCATGATTGAGTTCATCCGAAAAAATCAAATCCCCCTCACCTACTAAGGCGGGGATAACAGCCAGGTTTGCACTAAACCCGCTCTGGAAAGTAATTACTGCTTCGGCTTTTTTGAATTCGGCCAACTTTTTCTCAAGTTTTTTGTGAAGACTGGTTGTGCCTGCGATGGTTCTAACTGCGGCAGGGCCAATGCCAAATTCGTCAATGGCTTTTTTGGCAGCTTCTTTGAGCTTGGGGCTATTTGCCAGTCCAAGATAGTTATTGGAGCAGAAATTGAGGACTTTTTTGCCGTTTATAACGATCTCAGGCCCGATTGGGCTCTCGATAGTCAGTATATTGTTATAGAGGTGTTGCTCCTTAAGCTCGTCGACCTGCTTTTTGATCCAATCAGTAGCCATGGAACGATTATACAATACTTCCCGAAAATTGGTATAATTGGCTTCGGATCCGAATATTCCCCGGTAGCTCAGCGGTAGAGCGGATTCCTGTTAAGAATAAGGTCGCTGGTCCGAATCCAGCCCGGGGAGCATGGCTAAAGTAGAAACCAGACAAGATTTTTATTTTTTGTTAATATAATGTATGAGTAAGGACATTACACCAAATCTCTGGTTTAATGGTAACGCTAAAGAGGCTGTGGAGTTCTATCTTTCTGTATTTCCCAATAGTAAAGTTATAGAAACCGCATATTATCCCCATGAAGGCTTAGCTAATTTTCAAAAGAATCTGGCAGGTAAAGAATTAACAATCGAATTTGAACTTATGGGTAACAGGTTTGTTGCTATAAATGCAGGGGCTGAATTTAAATTCAACGAATCAATATCACTTTCTGTTCCTTGCAAAAATCAATCTGAGATTGACTATTATTGGGAGAAACTATCTGCTGTGCCGGAGTCCGAACAATGTGGTTGGTGCAAAGATAAGTATGGCTTAAGTTGGCAAATTGTACCTGAAAAAATTAATGAACTGATGAAACTCCCAAAAGCTTTCAGTCACTTGATGGAAATGAAAAAGATTATTATTACAGACTTCTAGAAGTCTGGTCAGGTATTAAATAACTTATAAGCAAAGCTTGAAATTTATAAGCAAAGCTTGAAATAAATTATGAGAAAAATTATAGTTCTCGAGTTCCTTACCCTTGATGGTGTTATGCAAGCTCCTGGTGGACCCAAAGAAGATACCTCGGGTGGTTTTAAATACGGCGGGTGGACCGCTCCTTATTTTGATGATTTTTCGGGAAAAGTCATGGTCGAGCAGATGAAGCAGCCTTTCAGCCTACTTCTTGGCAGAAAAACGTTTGAAATTTTTGCTTCATATTGGCCCCAGCATGAAGACAAGTGGCCAGGGGTTAACGATACTACAAAGTATGTTGTTTCAAATTCTCTTAAAAAACACGAATGGAGCAACTCTGTGTTCATAAATAACAACGTAGTTGAAGAATTAAAAAAACTTAAACAACAAGATGGTCCAGATTTGCAAGTTTACGGCAGCGGAAATTTAATTCAAACACTTCTTAAAAGTGATTTAATTGATGAGCTCTGGCTAAAAATTTTCCCAATAACTCTTGGAAAGGGCAAACGCCTGTTTGCTGAGGGAGCTATTCCCGCGGCATTTAAATTGATGGACACTAAAATTTCTCCGAGCGGAGTAATATTTGCAAACTACCAGCGTGGGGGAAAAGTTAACACCGGCTCATTTTAGTAAAACAGGTGCTGATACTGTCCATCAGGTGGAGCTAGCTTCAGTTTTTGACAAACTGACATACACGAAAGAACTTTTGGTATACTTCGGGCATGGAAAGGATGATTGTTACTTCCAAAAAAAATGAGCAGTATCTTCATTGTAGTGATTGCTATGATGTTTTAGGTGTTATTAGTAAGGGAGAGTTTGATCTTTGGGACGTTGGTTGGCCGTGTGGTAATTGTGGAAGACTAAATAAAAGTAGTGATGACGGTCAGGAGGTGATTCTAGACCAAAACGGGGTGCAGCATATTGTTTTT
>JBGQJK010000001.1:0-86392 GCA_041499035.1 Patescibacteria group bacterium | reverse complement strand
TAATAAGACCTTGAATTTTTATCATTTGATTATTTTACTACAGATTTTAATATCTGGAGCCAAGATTTTTATTTATGGAAAATCTTACTCTTTTTAAGCAGCTTTAGCGCTTCTTCATGGACTTCATCGATTGATTTAGAAGCATCAATTTTTTTCCAACGCCTACCTAATTTTTTTCCTAATTCATTATAACTTCTTCGAACTTTATTATGAAACGTGATTTCTTTAACGTCATATCTGTCAGCATCCGCTTGGCCATCTTTTCTAGCCATCCCAATTTTCGGATCTAAATCAAAAAATAAAACCAAATCGGGTTTCAAATCGTTCGTGGCAATCTTACTTATCTTTTCAATAACTTTTTTGGAAGCGCCGTTACTACCTTGATATGTATAAGTTGAATACCAATATCGATCAAGAAGAATGTTAATCCCTTTTTTTAATTTTGGAATTATTAGACCACGGATTAAATTTGCCCGAGCTGCGGAATATCCAAACATCGAAGCATACTCCTCAACTTCATAATTATGCAGACCCTGTACAGCATCTCTAACTTTTTCCCCAAATTCAGTACTCCCAGGCTCTCTGTAATATTCCCAACCCTTCTTTAAATCTTTTTTTAAAAGTGAGAGTTGTGTTGTTTTACCACTCCCCACACCGCCTTCAATAACAACAAATTTACCCCTTTTCACAACACTCTTTATATTTTAATATGTGGCTTGATGTCAACCGTTAAAAACCGCGCCGACCTTGAATATCAAAATCTCTTAAGGGATATTCTTAAAAACGGAACCAAAAGCAAAGACAGAACCGGAACAGGTACGATTAAAGTTTTCGGGAGAATGCTCAAATTTGACTTATCTGAAGGTTTTCCACTTTTAACCACCAAAAAAGTTTGGTTCCATGGAGTTAAAGAAGAACTTTTATGGTTTATACGTGGTGATCGAAATTTAAGGCCTCTCGTTTTAAAAAATGTAGGTATTTGGAATGAATGGCCTTTCCAAAGATATCTCGAGGCAGAAAAACTCGATAAAAAGTTTCCAAAATATTCCCCCGAATGGACAACAAAAATGGGTGAGTTTGTCGAATCAATAAAAATTGACGAAAAATTTGCAAAGAAATTTGGGGATCTCGGTCCGGTTTACGGATACAAATGGAGAAATTGGAAAGGTGAAAATGGGAAATGGGTAGACCAGCTTGAACGGGCAGTTGAGCTAATTAAAAATCATCCGGAGGATAGAAGAATTATTGTAACTGCATGGGATCCGTCGGTTCTTTCCGAAGTTGCACTTCCTCCTTGTCATATGTCCTATCAATTTCAGGTCTCCGGTAAAAAATTAAATTGCTTCATGGTACAGCGATCTGTTGACACTTTTCTAGGACTGCCATTTAATATCGCCTCGTACGCCCTCTTGACTCATATACTGGCAAAAGTAACAGGAAAAATTCCCGGAGAACTTACTTTGGCTCTCGCCGATACCCACCTTTACCTTAACCACATTAAGCAAGCCAAGGAACAGATAAAAAGAAAGCCGCTGGCTTTGCCTAAATTAAAAATTAGCTCCAAATTAAGAAATATAAATCATATTGAATCGGACTGGATTGAAGTTGTAAATTATAATCCGCATCCGCCTATCAAGGCGTCAATATCGGTATGATAAAAATATACGTTACACATTCAACAGATTTTGATTTTAAAAAAGAGTTGTATGCCCCTATAAGAAAATCTTCACTTAATTCAAAGTACAATATTTTGCTACCTCACGAAACTCCCGGCATATTATTTAACTCTAAAGAGTATATGAAAGTCTGCGACTTAATAGTGGCCGAGGTTTCATATCCGTCAACAGGCCAAGGTATCGAGCTGGGTTGGGCAAACTTATATGAAAAACCAATTCTCTGTATATATAAAACTGGGGTAACCCCTTCCGGATCTTTAAAAGCTGTTAGTAAAGACTTCATTGAGTATTCAAGTTTAGATAATTTACTCCAAAAATTGGAGATATTTATAGAAAAACTGAAAAAATGAAAATTTCAATTATCGCAGCTGTCGCCAAAAATAATGTAATCGGAGGTAAAGGAAGACTCTTGTGGCATATAGAAGGCGATCTGCCAAGATTTAAACAGATTACGATGGGACATCACATTCTGATGGGACAGAAAACTTATGAATCGATTGGACGGATTTTGCCGGGAAGGACAAGCTTAATTTTATCCTTTAATAAAAAATATAAAATTCCAGGGGCCTTTGTTTTCGGAAGTCCCGGGGAAGCAGTTAAATTTGCCCAAGACCGTGGAGAGAAAGAACTAATGATAATCGGCGGAGGAATGATTTATAAGTATTTTGTCACCATAGCCGACAAAGTCTACCTGACACAGGTTTTGAAAGCGTATGATGGGGATGTAACATTTCCGAAAATCAATAAAAAAGAATGGAAAGAGAAAGTAATGGAAACCCATCCGGAAACGGATCCTCCTTATAACTTAGTACTTTTAGAAAGAAAGTAATTATTCATAAGATTATCTGAAGCATCAAACCCCGGTGATCATTTTATTTCCCAAACCTCTTTGGTCCAAGTAAGTTGTCAAAGCCGTGCAGGCTCTAACCCTTGTGCTGTCTGTGTTGATTTCCGGCCTTATCCCTTGAGCTCCAGCGAACATAATTATATTGTCCATAACCTTGAAACCTCCTTTCGTCCTATCAAGTTCGTCGCAAACAAGTATGGCCAAATGACCACCTCCACAGATCGCAGAAATTTCAGAAGACTTTTTGGCAGTTTCCTCCGCCCACTCAAAAAGTTTTTGTGTATCTCTATAGACCTCTTCTTTGAGCATTTTTTTGCGCTCGTCTTTTAGAAAAGATAAAGCTGCTCCAAACTTTGTTTGCCAATCCCCAACTTCAATCATTTGATAGAAACATATCCCACTTTCCAAAAACTTGCAAGAAGAAAGTCATCGCATAACCCCGCGGGGCTTCTCCGGAACAATGTGATGCGTTGGGCAACGTGGAGCATAGGACTCCTCTGCACCAATTACGATCAAGGGATCCGTGTACTTGGCTGGCCGGCCGTCAACCAATCTTTGTGTTCTTGTTGCTTCCTGACCGCAAATTGTTCCGTCATCTTTGTAGGTACAAATTGCGGTGAGTCTTGTAATCACATCCGATTTGGCCAAAAGTACTGGCATGGAACCAAACGGCTCACCTTTAAAATCAAGCGGCAAACCTGCCACTATTACTTTTATATCTTTCTCCAGTAGCTCATCTACAACTTCCACGATTTCTTTGTCCATAAATTGTGCCTCATCAATCGCAACAACTTTTGTATCCTCATTTAGAAGAGTTAATATCTGCCTTGAAGATTCTACAGATATCGCCTCTTTCTCCCTACCCGCATGAGAGCGGACTGAGTTTACATTACCCCATCGAACGTCAATTTTTGGTTTAAATATTTGTACGACAATACCAGCGAATTCCTCTCTTTCAACTTGACGGATAAGTTCATCAGTTTTTCCAGAAAACATGGAACCCGCAATAGAACCCAACCTTTCCATCACGCAGAAGATATCTTATATTTTTGCAACTTGCAATAAGAAAAATGTATTTAAGTATTTACCTGTTGTCTCCGCTACCATGAAGCTTTCCGCGAACGTTTCTCGAAGCAATTTTAGTAAGATTATATCCGATGATATCGGAAAGTTTTAAACCGAGTTCTGTTGAGAGTTGAGCCACGTACCACATGATGTCACCCAACTCGGCTTTGATTCCATCACGATTTTCTTTTTTGATTTTTGATTTGTCATCACGAATGATCTTTTTGATTTTGTTGGCGACTTCTCCTGCTTCTCCCATAAGTCCTATCGTGGGATACGTAAAGTTTCTACCAATCCCTGGATAGATGGCAGTTTTGTTGCAAGCCTTTTGATACTCGTCAAAATCTTCAAACCTGTTTTTCACTTGCTCCCTCCTTTTTAGGGCTCCTCCATGAAGCATACTTGCAATCGGGATAGCGGCTGCAGCCAAAGAACTTGCGCCCCTTTGAAGTCTTTTTGACGATGACGTCGCCCTTTTTACACTCGGGGCAAACCATGCCAATCTTTTCCAGGTATTTTTCCGTGTGCTTGCAATCCGGGAAACGGGAGCAGGAAATAAATTTGCCGAACCTCCCCATCCTAACTACCAGCTCACCTTCTTTACAATCCGGACACTTCCTGCCCAATTTTTCTACTTCAATTTTTACCCTTTTACTATTTTTCTCGACATCTTTTAATTTTTTGCCAAACGGCTTCCAAAAATCGCTGATAGTTTTTACCCAGGCAAGTTTGCCTTCGGCAACTGCGT
The DNA here is from genome assembly GCA_041499035.1 of Patescibacteria group bacterium. GTDB lineage: Bacteria > Patescibacteriota > Microgenomatia > UBA8517 > UBA8517 > DATFUL01. The sequence goes on along the minus strand of JBGQJK010000001.1, from coordinate 82,056 downwards.
CAAGATTTCCCTCCATTTCCGCGGTAAACTGATAATCGAAAGTCTCGGGGAAATTCATCATCAAAAAGTCGTTGACGGCCACACCGATTGTAGTGGGAACAAATTGTTTACTATCGTTCTTTTCAACATAATTCCGGATTTGAATTACGGAAATTGTCGGCGCGTAAGTTGAAGGCCGGCCAATCCCCAACTTTTCCAGAGTTTTAATAAGCGAGGCCTCGTTGAAGCGCGCCGGGGGCTGGGTAAACTTCTGATCCCCCCAAGTCTTAACCAAGTCCAAGTCTTCGTCTTTGATAACCTCAGGCAAGATTACAACAACTTCTTCCGCATCTTTTTTGGCCGGAACAACACGACGCCATCCGTCAAACTTCATTATTTGTCCGGATGCCCGAAGAAGGTACTTGTCTGCAGATACATCAATCGTCGTTTCGTCGTAAATTGACGGGTTCATCTGACAGGCCACAAACCTGCCCCAAATAAGCTCATAAAGTTTTGTGTTTTCCTCTGCAAACCTCTCGGTTGTTACTTCCAACTTATAATTAACATTTGTGGGGCGTATAGCCTCGTGGGCTTCCTGAGCCATTTTGCTTACGGTTTTATACAAACGCGGTTTTTCCGGGAGGTATGTAACACCATAATTTTCCTTGATATAGTCGCGGGCTTTCATTACGGCCGGGAGAGACAGATTAAGTGAATCGGTTCTATGATATGTAATAAGTCCTTCCTCATAAAGCTTCTGGGCAACAGACATGGTTTTTTTGGAAGACCAGCCCATAATTCTTGCCGCCGCCTGAGTCATTGTGGAAGTCGTAAAAGGCGGATACGGATTTTTACTGACCTGGCTCTTTTTGACATCGGCAACTTTATATTTTGCTTTTTTAAGATCGGTTAAAATCTCGTCAGAGGACTTTTTGTTTTTGACTTCTATCTTGACCAACTGGACTTGAAATTCTTTTGATTTATCGGTTTTGACAATAGCATTTATTTCCCAATATTCTTCCGCTTTAAACTTTTCTATTTCGCGCTCCTTCTCAACAATCAAACGAACAGCAACCGACTGAACGCGCCCTGCCGAAAGTCCGCGTCTAACTTTTTTCCAGAGGAGCGGGGAAAGTTTATAGCCTACAAGCCGGTCGAGCACCCTGCGCGCAATTTGTGCATCGACCAGTTTTTTATCAACATCGCGGGGATTTCTAAGAGCCTCTTCGACAGCTTCTTTTGTAATTTCATGAAATGTAATTCTTTCCACCTTCCCCTTGCCTTCCAAAATTTCTTTTACATGAGAAGCAATTGCTTCTCCTTCACGGTCAGGGTCGGTCGCGATAAAAATTTCCTTGGCTTTTTTGGACTTTGATTTAATTAAATCAATTGTCTCCCTTCTTTTTTCTACCTCCACATAGTCAGGCTTAAAATCATGTTCGATATCAATTCCCAAGACGCTCTTGGGCAGATCCTTGATGTGCCCTGTTGTTGCTTCCACATCATAGCCACTTCCAAGGAATTTCCCGAGGGTCCTGGCTTTAGTTGGTGACTCAACAATTACGAGATTCATACGGTAGTATTTTCCACTTATCATCTGTCATCTTCCATTTATTTGCAATTTGCAAATTGATCGATTGAAAAATCAATGGCAAATGGAAAGCGAAAAATGAAAAATGAATTTAGACTTTTTTATATATACTATTCCCTAAATTCCTGACTAACCCTTTCATTTCCATGATTGTAAGTCTAGCAGAAACTTCAGACGTATTAATACCGGATATTCTAACAAGTTCGTCAAGGTGTAGCGGTTCCCGATCCAGAATTTCTATGATTTTAATCTCAACGGGGCCTCCCGGCATAACTTTTTCCACAGCTTCTTTGTCAACTTTTAGTTGCATATGTAGTTCGTCCAAAATATCGCGGGCGGATGAAATTGGTTTAGCGCCATTTTGAATTAAATAATTCGGCCCTTCCGAAGCGGGTGAGGTTATTGGGCCGGGTACCGCAAAAACAGGCCGGTTTTGGGAAGCGGCGGCGTTAACCGTATAAAACGTCCCGCTCTTCATCCTTCCTTCTATTACAATCACAGCTTTACTTAGTCCGGATATTAAGCGGTTTCTGACTGCAAAATCCGATTTGAAAGGAACATGCCCCAAAGGATATTCGGAAACCACGGCACCTTGGTTTTTGATAAACTCGAGAGCCAGGGCTTTATTCGTCAGAGGTGAAATGATATCAAGCCCGGAAGCAAGAACCGCAATAGTACGCCCGCCCGCATTAAGCGCCGCCCTTTGCGATTCTGCATCCACGCCAATCGCCAAACCTGAGATAATAGTTATCCCAAAGGTTGCAAGCTCGCTTGCTAGTTTTTGGGTAACTTCCCTTCCATAAGAGGTCATTAACCTTGTACCAACAATCGCAACCGCCCGCGAGTCGGTTGACTTCAGGTTTCCTTTAACATATAAAACGTGGGGATAGTCATCAATCTCTCTCAGATTCCCTGGATAATCTTTATCAAAAATAGTTAGAGTGGTGACTGATTCTTTCTTTAAGGCTCGAAAATATTTTTTGAGATCAAGTTTTTTGCGGTGCTCACTAAATCTTTCTACAAGCTTTGATCCAAGACCAACTTCAAGTAAATCCTTTTGAGTCGCTGTCCAAATCTTTTTTGCAGACTTAAAGAACGAAAGAAGTAGTTTGGTCCGCATGGGGCCGACGTCGGGGAAAGTGCTTAGGGCAACCAGATATTCGGTTTCAGTCATTTTGCGGTTCCTATAGATTGAAAATAATAATCTGCGATTTTCCGCGCAACAGGCCCGGCAACTTGGGAGCCCTGACCGCCTTTTTCAAAAACTATTGTTGCGACAATTTGTGGTTTGTCGATTGGACTAAAAAATGTAAACCAGGCATTCGGTTCGCCAACTGCACCAACCTCTGCAGTTCCGGTTTTGCAAGCAACAGTGGTTCCCCCATGTTTTGCACTGAAATCAAAAAACGTATAAGCTGTTCCTCCGGCTACGCATGCGGATTGCATCCCTTCCTTAACCAGATCCAGATTATTTTGAGATATATTTATTTGCCTGCAAACCGGTGAGGCTGAGTAAATAAATTGCGGCTGGCAAAGTTTTCCGTTCCCTGCTATTGCGGCTATATAGGTATTGAGTTCGACGGGCGTGACCGAAACGTCACCTTGTCCTATGGACATATTATAAGTATTGCCCAAGAACCAGGGCTCATGTATTGTTTTTTGCTTCCAGTCGGGAGTGGGAATCAAACCTTTGGTTTCTCCCGGAATATCTATACCGGTTGGTTTATCCAAATCAAAACTGTCCGCCCACTTGGCGATATTAACCGGGCCCACCATACCTCCGACCTTGTAAAAGAAAGTATCTGTGGAGCGGGCTAAGGCTTTAACCAGATCGACCTGACCTTCCAACCGACCGAATTCCGTAAAATACCAATTTGTGTAGGAAAAACCGTTGACAGTGATGATACCCGGATCATTAAAGATAAAACTTTTATCGATTGCTCCTTCTTCAAGAGCGGCTATGGCTACCAGCGGTTTAAACACACTTCCCGGATGAAACGTGCCGCTTATTACTCTGTCAAATAGCGGAAGATTATGATCTGTTAAAAGCGCCGAAACTTTTGCCGTCTCGTCTTTATTCATAAAAAGATTCGGATCAAAACCGGGGCTGGAATAAAATGCAAGAATTTGACCGCTTGGGTCTGTTACAATTGCAGCACCCATTTTATCCATATCGGAGGAGAGTTCCTGCTGCAATCCGTAATCAATTGAAGTTTTAAGATCAACTCCGGGGGTAGGATATTTAATACCTAAATACCGGATTTCTTTGCCCTTTGTATTTACCTCAACAAGCTCCTCACCCGGTATGCCGCGGAGTTGACATTCGTACTCCTGCTCTAGTCCCGTTACCCCAACGAGCATTCCGCCGGTTCTTATGCCTTTTCCGGGGCAAGCCGGGTCCACTGTTCCGACTTCCGACCCGGAAACTATAGAAAGGTACCCCGTGCCGTGTGCAAACATATCGGCAAGTGGATAGAATCTTTTATAGTCAGTAACAATTTCCTCCGGAGTCGCCCCGGTCAGGTCTTCCGTTAATTGAGTGCTTCCTAAGGAGCTAAATTGGACCCTTTTTTTGATTGCAACATTCCCGGCCAATACCTCTCCGTTTCTGGCTAATATTTTTCCTCTTTGGGCCGGGATGGGAATGTGGCGGATTCTGTTTTCATCGGAAAGCTGTCTATAATAATCACCCTTGATTATCTGGACCTCAAAAAGTTTGCCTAAAAGAATTAAAAAAAGAAGAATTAAAATACCTCGCAGGAACCAGGAAAGCCAGGACTGATTAGTATTTGAAGAGAACGAATTCATCAAGCTATTCTAGCACTTAGAGTCCTTTTGTAACTCTGATTTTTTTGAGAAGTGCTGCATCCTCCAGGCAAACCCCGCAGCCCCGGACAACGCAAGTCAAAGGGTCCTCGGCAATCCAAACCGGCATTTTTGTGGCTTCGCTTATCGCTTTATCGATACCTGAAATGAGTGACCCGCCCCCGGCAAGAATAATTCCGCGCTCCATTATGTCGCTCGTCAGCTCGGGCGGGGTTTCTTCAAGTGTGTCGACAATGTTCCCGATGATCTCCTGAATGATCGGGGAAAGAGCCTCCCCGATTTCACTATTTGTAAGTTTTATTGATTTAGGAAGTCCGGTTTCAAGATCGCGGCCACGCACTACCGTAAATTTTTGCTTGCCCGATCCTTCGGCATCGGAATAGACCGACGCTATGCCTATTTTAACTGCTTCAGCTGTGGGCTGACCCAGAAGGAGCGAATACTTGAGCCGGACATAATTTATTATCGCCTCGTCCATTTCGTCTCCCGCAATCCGCACGCTTCTCCCGAGGACTATTCCACCAAGTGAAATTACTGCAATCTCGCTTGTCCCGCCGCCTATGTCGACTATAAAATTGCCCTCGGGACCCTCTACGGGCAACTTTGCTCCAATCGCAGCAGCCATGGGCTCTTCAATTAAGTAGACCTCCCGGGCCCCTGCATCCATTGCGGCATCGGCAACAGCACGGCGTTCAACTTCGGTAACCCCGGACGGAATTCCGATTACGACGCGCGGACGGGGAATCTTCGGCATCACAGTGCCGCTTTCATGAACCCGACGTATATAGTGCTTAAGCATCGCTGCCGTTGCGTCAAAATCAGCAATAACGCCGTCCCTTAATGGGCGGATTGCTTCAATCGATGCCGGAGCCCTGCCGTACATTTTCTTGGCGCTGATGCCGATTGCCAAAATTTCTTTTGTTTTTTTATGCCTTGCAACGGCCGAGGGCTCTCTAATAACAATTCCTTTGCCGCGGACCCAGATCAGTGTATTTGCCGTGCCCAAATCTATGCCGATGTCATGGGAAAAAAGCCCCAGGAATCTGTCTATCGGGTTCATTATTTTCATCTGGCAAGCATTTCTATTGCATCGCAGTATACCCACAAAAATAAATCTTGCAAAGGGTATAATATATTTCGATGCGGAAAATTATTTTCTATCTTTTTGCAATTCTCCTTTTCTTCGTTCCGATAGTTTTATGGCCATATACTTCAGAGGTTTTCGAATTCAACAAGATGGTCCTGACATACATGCTGACAACCTTAATTGTCGGAGCGTGGTTGGCCAGGTGCGTTATTGAAGAAAAATTTATATTCCGTCGCACAATATTAGATATTCCTCTTCTGGTTTTTTTGGGGTCCCAACTTATTTCCACTTTCCTTTCAATTGACTTTTACACTTCAATATTCGGCTATTATTCAAGATTTAACGGCGGACTTCTTTCCACGATTTGCTATTTACTGCTCTATTGGGCGTTCGTTAGTAATTTTGATGTAAAAGAAACGCTAAAACTTATAAAAGTCTGGTTCGCCTCAGCATTTTTGGTATCAACTTACGGAGTTTTGGAACATTTTGGAATTGACAAAAACATTTGGGTTCAGGATGTGCAGTCTCGCGTTTTTTCCTCTCTCGGGCAACCCAACTGGCTTGGAGCATGGGTAGTGGCTTTAATTCCGATTGCCTGGGCTTTTGCCTTAAGATCAAAAGTTAAAACGCTGAATTTTTGGTTGTATTTCGGTCTCTCGATTCTTTTCTTTTGGACTTTAATATATACAAAGTCTCGTTCGGACTTCCTGGGCTTTGGTGTCGGCACAATCTTTTTTTGGGGACTAGTGGCCTGGCAAAATATCAAGAAACTGCCCGCTGTATTCCCCCATCTTTTGATTGTTGGATCAACTTTCGTGGCCATTTGTTTGATAAGCGGCACGCAGTGGACACCGAGTTTGGGCAGTATGCTCAAACAAAAGTCGACAGTTAAGAGTCAACAGTTAACAGCCGCTCCCGCTGATACAGCGCTTGAGACGGGTGGGACCGAGTCGGGGGTCATTAGGAAAATCGTTTGGAGCGGAGCGATACAGATCTGGCAGCATTACCCGATTTTTGGAACCGGAGTCGAAACTTTTGCCTATTCTTATTATTCGTACCGCCCTGTAGCCCATAATATTACCTCCGAATGGGATTTTATTTACAACAAAGCTCATAACGAGTTTTTGAATTTCGCGGCAAACACTGGTACGGTGGGGCTCCTTTCGTACATAACCGTCATCGGGTTTTCGGTTTATCTTATTTTTAAGAAGAACGGAGATCGTGTTTTAAACTTCGCGCTTCTATCTGGTTTTATAAGTTTATCTGCAACTAATTTTTTCGGTTTTTCCGTGGTGCCAACCCAGCTCGAATTCTTTTTATTCCCGGCACTGGCTACCGCTCTGGGACAAGAGAATGAAAAGGTGAAAGACTATAAGTTGAAACTTGACGGTCTGCAGAAAACGGGAATCGCAATCTCATGCTCTCTCGCTCTTATGCTCTTGTACTTTATCGCAAATTACTGGTACGCCGATACCTTATACGCCAGAGGTAAAGGTCTTAACGCAATCCCACGCCCCGATCTTGCCATCCCTGTATTATCACAAGCAATACAACTTGAGCCCTGGCAGGCGCTTTATCACGCAGAAATCGCAAACTCTTATAGCGCAGCAGCGATTGCCTACGACCAAATCAAAGACGCAACCACCGCCGCTACCCTTACAAACCTCGCCATAACCGAAATACAAAAAGCTGTCGACATCTCCCCTTCAAACATCAATTTAAGGCGTACCGCATTTGGGACATATGTAAGGCTCTCCACGATCGATGAAAAATATCTTGCTACCGCAAGGGACGTGGAAATTGCTGCAATAAAGCTGGCCCCGACCGACGCTAAACTTTATTATAACCTCGGGATTGCCGATGCAAATTTGGGGTCATATGAGGGTTCACTTGCCGACTTCCAAAAAGCAATCGGGCTGAAACCGAACTACGGCGCCGCAAGAATTGAATACGCAGCTCTTCTGGTACATGCCGGGCAAAATGACGAAGCCAAAAAACAATTAATGTACGTTCTGATTAATATTGATCCCAACGACGCTACCGCTAAGGAAGCTCTGGCAAACATCAAATAGAATCTGTTTCAAAACTCGTTACCTCGTTTTGAGAGCTTCGCTAGATTATATAAAGTGCTTTATAGCCCGAGTTTCTGGTATAATCCGGGTATGGTCAGAAAAATTTTACAGTCCGGCGATCCCGTACTCAGGGCTAAGTCAAAACCAGTATCAAGTGTGGACAAGAAGGTCCAAGGTCTTATCCGCGACCTAAAAGATACTCTTGCCATTCAAAAAGACCCACAGGGGGTAGGTCTGGCTGCTCCTCAGGTTGGAAAAAATCTCCAAGTCTTTGTTTGCAACTATAAAAACTTTAATAAAGTGGTCATAAATCCAAAAATCCTCGATCTCACCGAGATGACAAAAGCCGAAAAAGAGAAAAAGTCAAAACGCGAGATTCTGGAAGGCTGCCTGTCGCTTCCCTACTACTATGGTCCCCTCAAGCGCGCAAAGGCGGTAAAACTCGAATACCTTAACGAGCAAGGCAAGGAAGTTGTTGAAAAATTTAAAGGTTTTGATGCCCAAATAATACTCCACGAGCTGGATCATCTTAACGGCATTTTATTTATTGACCATCTGCTAAAGGAGAAAAAACCGCTATACAAAGTTGAAAACGACGAATGGGAGGAGGTTGAACTCATCTAGATGAAAATTGTATTTTTTGGCACGCCGGAATATGTTCTGCCGATCCTTACGAGGCTGCATAAAGAATTTGTGACAGGACCGGGCAAATCCCCTATTGTCGCTGTTGTTACTCAATCCCCAAAACCGATTGGAAGAAAGCAATATCTGTCCTATTCCCCGATTGATAGATGGGCCCATGAGCACAAGATCTCTACTTTTTACTCGTCCGCGGACCTCCTCAAAGCAAAGCCGGATGTTGAGATTGGAATCTTGGCATCCTACGGGGAGATTATCAAAAAGGATGTTATTGACCTTTTTCCCCAAGGCATACTAGTCGTTCACCCTTCCTTGCTGCCGACTTATCGCGGCGCCTCGCCCGTTCCCGAGGCTATCAAAAATGGTGATGAAATAACAGGCGTAACAATCCTCAGGATGGATGAGAAATTGGACCATGGCCCAATTGTTTCCCAATTTAAAGAAGATGTTCTTGCCAGTGACACCTCGGATGTCCTAAGAAACAGGCTTTTTGAAAAAAGCGCCGAAGTTTTGGTCGAGACCATTATGCCTTATATCCAGGGTAAGATAAAGTTGAAAAAACAGGACGAGGAAGCGGCAACTTACACCAAGCTTGTGACAAAGCAAGACGGGTTTATTGATCTCAAGGAGAAATCGGGAGTTGAAGCCGAAAGATTTATAAGAGCCATGCACCCATGGCCGGGCGCCTGGACCCTCCTCCATTTCCCCGGAGCTTCGGAAGGGCAAGCCAAAAGGCTAAAACTCTTGAAGAGCCATCTGGATGAAGCCGGAAAATTGATTCTGGATGAAGTTCAGCTCGAAGGAAAATTACCGGTTACAGCGAAGCAGTTTGTAAGTGCCTACCCCCAATTTTCCCCTCTTTCTTAAACCTGCTGATGCAGTCCGTACAAAGCCGCATCTGGGTTTTTACCCCACCAACCAAAACCGAAATCTTTTGCAAATTCGGTTTGAATGTTCTAAGCGTAACTTGGGCACGCTTTTTCCAGCGTTTTCCGGCCACACCCCTGTGATGTGAGCTCTGACGCCCGTAAACTAAGCTTTTTCCGCAGTTGTCGCAAATGTATGCCATATAATTTTTAGCTGTGGTAGATTATACTATTAATCGCTTTTAACCGCAATGGAAACACTAATCCTTATTCTGGGAATTGCCGGCTTTGCGCTCACTATTATTATTCATGAAGTCGCCCATGGCTGGATGGCTAACAGGCTTGGCGATCCTACGGCAAAGCTGCTGGGCAGGCTTACCCTTAACCCTATCCCGCATATTGACCTCTATGGCACGATACTTCTGCCTATATTTCTAATCCTCGCCCATTCCCCGTTTTTGTTCGGCTGGGCAAAACCGGTTCCCTTTGACCCTTATAACCTTAAAGATCCCAAGAAAGATTCTGCACTTATTTCTTTGGCGGGACCTTTGAGCAATATGATCATCGCAACAGTTTTGGCCGTAATTTACCGGTTTATCCCTAACCAAATCATTTCCGGCCTCATTATGCAGATTGTTCAGTTCAATGTGGCCCTTGCGGTATTTAATTTAATCCCGATCCACCCTCTGGATGGCGGAAAGATACTCATCGGTATTTTGCCTAACAAAGAAGCTCGGGAGTTTGATGTTTTTATGAACCGATTTGGACTAATTTTACTCTTTTTTATAATCTTCCCTGTATTTGGTGGGGTCTCCCTTATTTCTTACTTTTTGTACCCGGTAATCAGCTTCGTTTTGAACTTATTAATCCCTGGATTTGGGCTAATTTAAGCTTGCTTCGAATGGTATAATATGTTGACCCTGTTAAAAAGGTAGTCCGGTTTAAACTTTCTGACTATTTTATAAACCGGGAAGGCGGAGTCCGTCTTGAGAGTAATTGATAGATGGCAGCCTACCCACCTGGAGATTTCCAGGAAGAGTACCGGCCCCTTGATGACGGGGTCGACTTTATCCCCTAATTATTATTGAAAAACAGGTAGTAACAATAAACAGCATTTCGAATGTAAAAACTCCCCACTCCCAAAACCATGTATGTTTGGGATAGCTTTCTTTTCCTGATTTATTTTGTGGTCTAAATAAAGACGTTACTGCGAGTATCGGAATTCCTGACATCCCCAATATTAAAAAATCGGAAAATCGGTTGGGCGACAAAACACGAATGATCAAAAACGCCGAAAGAATTAAGGAGGAAATAACCAGAAACCTTCCAACCCAATCGTGTATTTCGGGAAATCTATCAAACGGAAATAAGGCAGAAAGCGCCAAAAACGTACCGGTTATCGTTACTAGAATCATTGGGTATAACGACATATCGGAACCCAACTGCAGTCCAAAAAGTATTATCAATAGTCCTAAAATGAAGCCCGAAGCATTAAACAATTTGTACTTTGGAGACCGTCTGGTTCCGAGCCTGCTTATAGACAGCCTTTCCGGATTATATTTTTTGAAATGTACCACTGCATACATTGTTATAAATGTATGAATCAAAGCATAGGCCATTAAGGCAATCGTTAAGATCTTGAACATAATAAATCTTCTCTTGCTTTGCAAAAAGCGAAACAAGTTTCGACGAGTTCTGAGGACAGGATTCGTGTGCAAAAAGTAAATCCTCAATCTGCACTATCGAAAACTGGCCAAAGCACGAACGTATGTGAGTGCTGAGGACAGGATTCGAACCTATGTAGGCCTTTCGGCCGCGAGATTTACAGTCTCGTGCGTTTGTCCACTCCGCCACCTCAGCGCTGAGCCGACGAATGGATTCGGACCATCGACCCCCTGTTTACAAAACAGGTGCTCTACCGCTGAGCTACATCGGCTAATATTTGATCGGTATATATTTGAGCCTGAGGTGAGGATTGAACTCACGACCCCGTACTTACCAAGTACGTGCTCTGCCACTGAGCTACCCAGGCCTCAACCGCAATTATATCAGAACCAGCCGTACCGGACTATTGTTTATGTGATTAGCCTCATGCTACAATACGCCAAGTATGGCTAAAAAAGGGGCGCGCGAAATTGTAGCTTTGATTTGCTCTGTCTGTAAAAACCAGAATTACATCACAGACAGAAACAAGGTAAACATGGACACAAAAGGCAAGGGTAAGCTTGGCCTTAATAAGTACTGCAGGTTTTGCAAGAAAGTCCAGCTTCACAAAGAATCCTCGAAGTTAAAATAACTGAAGTGAGTAATTTTATACTACGCCCTTTTTAGCTGCTTGAACTTTTTTTGTACTTTTCTCTTTTAAGAACTGCCGAATTTCGTCAACTCTTTGTCTGAGCTGCTGAGACCCCACAGGAGTGACGGAATTTAGTCCACCAATTCTAAATATCCTCTCACCAATTGTAATTTGACCTCCCTCAACCTTCATCTTTAGCCTTCCTTGTTTCTTTTGCCAAACCAACCGGTTTTCCCGGCCTTTTCTTCCTGAACTAATTGGCAAGGTGCTTTTCCTCCTGTTTTAGGTGCTTCGGCCCCATGACCCATATTTTCCTCAACGATCTGTTTATCCAAAAGCCTTTGCTGGTCAAGCGTGTCCCCAGCTAAAGTATCCAAAGAAACCGTGCGGCCGCCTCTTTTTCCGATAGTCCGCGGATTATCAATGGCTAATACATTTTGATCCAAATCTGATGAACGAGTACCAAAAACTGCCTCTATAATGTCTATCTCTCGCTGTTTGTGAAAATCAGTACCAGATCCGCCATCAACACCCCCGTTCAAGGCGGTGCTCAATTTTCGATCCTTACCCTTGTTAAAAAAGCCCATAGTAGAGAGTATTTTAACATAGGGATTCTAGTTTGACCACATATAAAGTATAATTAGGCGGTTATAGGGGTGTCGTTCAGTGGTCGGACAGCGGTCTCCAACCCCGCAGCTGCGGGGCGATTCCCTCCAAAAGGTTATAATTGCTTGTGTATTACGTTTATATTCTAAAAAGTCTTAAAGATGGACAAATTTACACAGGTTACACTTCAAATTTGAAATTAAGATTGAAGGAGCATGAGGATGGACTTGTAATCTCAACTTCTTTTAGAAAACCTTTAAAATTGATATACTACGAGGCATACCTGGACCAAAAAGACGCTCAGGCTCGGGAAAGATATCTGAAAGGCGGAGGAAAAGCAAAAGTCACATTAAAAGAGCAAATTAATAATTCTTTGAAATAGGCCGATAGGTAAATGGTATACCGGTGGTCTCCAAAACCATCATTGGGGGTTCGATTCCCTCTCGGCCTGCCGGTGGATTTCAATCGAGGCCATATCTGGCACAAGCCAAAGACAGTATTTTCCCCACTAGCTCTTTGTAACTCATTCCTGCGGCTCTTGCCGCAATCGGGAGGTATGAAATCCCGTCAAGGGTTGGGTTCATGCCCGGAAGAGTATTAATTTCCAAAAAATAGAGAGTCCCATCTTTGTCCAACCTGTAATCAATTCTGGCACAATCGCGGATATCCAAAAGTTTGTAGATTTCTTCGGAAGTGCTTACAACTAAATCTTTCTGTTTTTTAGTCAACTTTGCGGGACAGTCATAGGCGTCGTGCAAATCTTTTAGGGTGTCTTCATATAACCATTTAAGCTCGTAACTGGCAATTTTGTTCATGCCGGGAGGTAAGAAGCCGAATTTTTGCTCGACGATAGGGAGTACCACCGGCTGTTCATTCCCTATAACGGAAACCGTAAACTCCCTGCCTTCTATATACTCCTCCACCAAGACTTCCTTTGTGAACTTTTCGGAGGTTATCTCAATCCGTTTTTTTAAGTCTTTTGCGTCACGGACAACATTCTTATCGAGAACTCCCCTGCTCGATCCCTCTGAATTTGGTTTAACTATCAATGGATATTTCAATGTTTTTGGAATCATATAATCACTAGATCTGACTACGTGAGAGTCGGGCACGTTTATGCCGTCGGCGCCTTTTAAAATCAGTTTGGTAAAAGATTTATCAAGGGAAATTGCGTGCGTGGTCGGGCCTGAGTGGGTATATGGAATCCTGAGGATCTCGCAGATCATGGGGATTTGGGTCTCCCGGGCTTCCCCCCAAAGTCCTTCTGCAACATTGAAAACGATGTCGATTTTGCCTTTTAATTTCTTTAATTTTATAAATGCGTTTTCATCGGCCTCGACCATAAAAACCTTATGCCCAAAACTCTTAATGGCCTCCTTTTCGGCATAGCTAACCTCCGGGTAATCAAACTCTATATCCGTCTGTTTTTCCAGGCTAACTGAAGGTTTGCTTTTCTTGACGTTATAAGTTAGCGCTACATTCATAAATTTGTGTAAAGATAAATCTAACAGGTTTAACGGAAGCACACAACGAGGAATTCCAAACTATTTTCTTCTTGCCATGGTCACCTGATATAACAAGCGTTCCCTGAGGCTCTCTGCGGGCTTATTTTCGTGTCTTGAGTAAACCTCTAAACTTTGAACTTGAGACTCAAGATTTTCCAAAGCTTCCGCTCTAACATTCCAATCCGTAGCGATAAAATTTACCATGCCCCTGTGGAATTTAAATAACCCCGGATACGCACTTCTTATAATATCCGGCACCTTGTAACTATCACTTATTTCGCCGATTTCAGAAAGTTCGTCTGAAGAAAACTCCATCACGCCATCTCTACATTTCTCCGCCAAATACCTCCCGATTTTTAACTTGGCAGAATTTGGATTTGCATAACCCATTTGATTTATTAGGATTTAACCATCCCCAGTTTTTTGGGCCAGGACTCGCCTTTTGGAGCTACCAAAAACATGACTTTGTTATCCCTTAATGTACGCCCTTTGACAATGTTTACGTCCCACCAGCGCTTTTCAAAATCGTGAGTTTTGAACTTCCTGTCTACCCCGGCAAAGAGCGGATACGAATCACATATCCTCATTATTCCCGCCTTTTTGTCAATCTTGGTTACGATACTATAGTGGCCGTTATCCTCGTCCGACTCCTCATAAAAAATCCCCTGCCATTCAACCGCGACGGGATTTTTATATTTATTAACTGCAAGCTCCAAATCGCTGATCCTCGCGCCGGATTTTTTCCAAAATACGAAGGCCCCCTTGCCAATGATTCTACTGGCCTTGCCTAATTCTTTAATATTCAGCCCGTACTTCATAATCTTCTTTTGGAGCCTGAGTGAGGCAACTATACCTTTCTGGCTGGCTTTGACGCCAAAGTTTGAATAAAGCGAGGTTAAAACTGCCGGTCCGCAGTGTGAACTTGTGATCTGCTTGGGCCTTATCATTTTGGGGAATGGAAGGCCGGAGACTTTGTCTTCAAGCTCAAGAAGTTTCTTATAAACCGGCCTGGTTTTGGGATTTTTTTCAAGTACCATATTTCGCCCAATTATACGGACGATAGTCGTGGTTGTCCACAGGAGTTTTCAGCTCAAATCTCTGGCGTATTTCGATAGAAGGCTGGCCAGAACGTCGGGAAACTCTACCCCGTTCATAGCTAAAACCTCGGTCATGGGCAGCCCCTTATCGGGCCCAAAGGCAGTATTGGGGTTACTGTCCGTAAAGTAAGGGATGCCCGTGTCGCTATCCACCCTTACATCAAACTTGGCATAGTCCTTGTGATGTAGTCCCCCGAAAGCGCGAACGGCGAGCTTTTTAATTTCATACTTATTGTTTTCATCAACCGGAATATATTTATAAGATTTCCAATCCGCGTAAGACTCAATGCTGGTAAACTCGTGCTTGCCATCCGGCTTTATGCCAAACTTTTTCTGGGCCATATAAACATGGCGCTTAAGGCCGTCATCAAAAACAACCACGGTAACCTCGGGACCGTCAATAAACTTTTCAACAATCACGGGGAAACGATAGGTTGAAATCATGCTATTGGCCCTAAGCTTTGCCGCTCTTGCAGTTTCTTTAACGGCATTGTTGTTAATACCTACGCTTCCCCCGCCCTCATTCAGTTTAACGATCAAGGGAATTCCCAAGTCTTCGTCAATATTTGTACCCGCCCGGCGGATAAACTGAAAGGGAGGCGTCGGAATGTCATAAGCCATCAGAAGCCTTTTGGTTAAGTTCCTGTTATTGCCGATTATAAGGCCCTCCATACCGGCGCCGGTGTATGGAATATTAGCAAGTTCCAAGGCAGCGGGAACGCTTGGCTGCAGCTGGTCGCGGCCTTTAAGCGTATCTACAAGATTAATAACCAAATCGGGTTTATCTACCAGCAGATTTGTATAGAAGTACTGATCGCCTGGCAGTGTCCTAACGGGAATCCCCAATTTCCTGACTTCTTCCGAAACTTCTATCGCCCTTTGTTCAACTTCAACTTCTGCTTCGTATGCATCTTTTGTAGCAAAATGTTCCCGCTGAACGCTACTGTATGCCACAACAACTAGACGAAATTTTTTTAGGGCTTCACGGTCAATGGTGAGTTTAGAATTTTTCGGACTCTTTTTTGGTTCAACCTCTTCCCCGTTCTTTTTGACAAAGTCACTTTTCACGGCAGGCATGATAATTCATGATATCATACCAATATGGATGTAAAGAAGAAGGTTCTGGTCGGCGGCTGCTTTGATATTCTCCACTACGGCCATGTTTGTTTTTTGAAAGAAGCCAAAAAACACGGAGATTATCTTATTGTGGCTCTCGAGAGTGATGAGAACACCAAAAAACTAAAAGGACCGGGCAGGCCCATCCACAACCAAAAACAGAGGAAGGAAATCCTCGAGGCGCTAAGTTTTGTTGATGAAGTAATCGAACTTCCGGAAATGAAAAACGATAAAGACTATAAAGATTTGGTGATGAAAGTGGCGCCCGACGTGATTGCAATTACAGAAGGAGATTTGATGAAAACTAAAAAGGCAGAACACGCAACGTATGTTGGGGCAAAATTGATTGAAATAAAAAAAACTCCTGATCTCTCCTCTACCAAACTGGCTAAACTCATCGGCCTTGAATGAATTTGTAAATTGCTTCGGCAAAATCAACCACCTCAACACCCTTAACGTCCCCCAAGGCTTCCCAACTCAGGGTATTTCCCAAAACATATATATCGGCGCCGATTTTTTTTACAGCCCCAAAACCTTTGGAAAAAACAGGATGGCTTGCCGCAAAAATTTTTAAACTTGCATTCGGATAAAAGCCGGAAATAAATTTTAGGTCCCGCTCGGCGGTACCACCCGTGTCGATCATATCGTCCGAATAAACAATTATCGTATTTTTAAAAACCGGCTTTACAGGGAGCCTCAAATTTTTAATCTGAACCTCCTTGCCTTTTCTTTTCCACTCACTAATGTGCGAGATTTCGGCGCCTTCCACAACCCCTGCAGTTACCCTTTTCTTTTCAATATAAATTATCTGTAAACTGTTCAATAATTTATTCTGACCGAGAATTAGTTCCTTGGCTAAGTCTTCAGTCCTCTCGACCGATCCTTTATCGCAAACAACAAGTTTTAGAGGGATCTTTGCTGTTTTAGAAATCAAAAGACTCATAATGCCTTTTGCCAAACTGCCGGCGGAGCTAATTGAAGCAAACTCAAATCCCTCTTTGTTAAAGGATTTTATCGGATGCTCGCTATTATGAATATCGACAGAGGAAAACCGAATGCCCGGGACTTTGGGAATTTCCGGTGCAAGGTGGGCAACAATATCTTTTGTAATGAGAGATAGGATTTTAGCATTAAAACTTGCTTCCATTACTTCAAATCCGACTTCCTGGGACTGGTTTAACTTATGACCGCGCGACCCTCCGAACATGGGAATTACTATTTCCACACTTCCAACTTTTTTAGCCAGCTCGGGGTTCCTCAACTGACGAATTACATTTGCAAGAACCGAAATACTGCCGCCAAGGTCGGTCTGGGTCGATGCCAGAACTACAAGTTTTTTGATTCTCCGGAAGTATTTTGCGGGCCCCACTACTCTTGTCTGCCCGTCATTATAATGCCCGACGGGGTTTACTACGGCAACTTTTTTGCCTTGAGACTTTGCAAAATCCGCTAACGTCCAAAGTATCGGTTCCGGATGATGACGTCCGCTAAGAAGCAGGAAGTCGAGGTCGGTACTATTTCTGCCGGCGGAATTTCTGATTCCCACAGCGAATTCAATTTCAGGTGTTAAAGGTTCAAGATAAGTCTTTGATACCAAGGTCTTAATTAATTTTCTGCCCTTGAGATGCAACCGCCTCTCAACTTTTTTATAGTCGGGAACGCTTTGCCCTAAAAGCTCGCGGATAGTAATTATCAGGGTCCGCCAGGAAACGGTATCTTTGCGGTCGCGGATCCCACGGAACAAATCCGCATACTTTTCGAGCATTGCCGGCTTAATTTTTACTTTTGGGGCAGGGATGTTAATTCCAAGTAGGAGCACCCCCATGAGACTAATATATAGTTTCAGCTCAGACTTTTGTCAATGATATCCCAACTTTTAATCTCGGACTGCGGAAGTTTTAACTTCTTCGGAGTCACTAAAATCAAGGCAATTGCAACCATAAAAACCCCCACACCCAAGTAACTAAAAGTAAGCCTTTCCCCTACCTTTGAGGCAATGAGTCCTGCAAAAGTAGGCCAGATTATGTAGGAGATATTGGTTACCGAATTGGTAAGTCCGATCATGTCGTTCTTTTTACTGCCCATTCTGGAAATTATATCGCTATAGACGCCCCCGATTAGCGGGAAGCATACCGCAAGCGCCGCGGAACTTAGGCAAACCACCGCAAGCTGCCAGGAAACACTTTCCGAAATACCGATTCCTGCCATGATCAGTCCGGCAAGGGCAAGATATTTTTCACTCAATTTTTTCTTACCGGAGTTTATTTCCCACCTGGCTAGAGGTATGCCCAAACATATTGAGGGCAAGAGGTATAAAGGCAAAAACCAAACGCCCCACGGGTTAACTGCACTCAGTTTTTGCGTCCAGACAGACCCTACCGTGTAAAAAGTGGAATCAATAAATCCCAGGACCAAACTTATAACTATAACGGGCCAGATATGTTCGGATAGTGTTAACCAGCGTTTAAATTCAGTCCAAGGATTTAGTGCTGAAAAATCAACCGAAGCCGGAGCATCGTGAACATGTTTGGTAAAAGTTAAAAGAGCCAAAGCAGAAACCAGAAAAATCACGACAGTTCCCTGTGTAATTAAATAGCCTTTACCCAAAATCTGGTTGGCTATAAACGGGCCAAGAAAGTAAGCCAGGTTTAGAAAAATTCCCGTGAAGGCCCAGGATCCGGCTCTCATCTCTGGAGGCACCACCTCGCCAATAAATTGAAAGCTGGCAAAACTGATGAGTTCATAGTAAATTCCCCAAAGCGTCATTGTTGCGATAAAAATAGCGATAATCGGCTTAAGGGTACCCGCTGTGAGAAAGAACGAGGTTAGCGCAGAAAGAATAATAGCCCAAAAGATAAGCCTCCGCACCCGGATCGATTTAAGAAGCCGGGGAAAAATCAGGTCAGCCGCCATGCCGACAACAGACTGAAAACTTATAATAGCTCCCATTATGATTGGGCTACCGAGGCTTTGCTGGATTTGGTTTGGAGCCCAATACGAGATTATAGAATCCGAAAGACGGATAAAAAACAGAATCAGGGAGAAAAGAAGTATTTTTGTCCACATGGGATTCCCCCTAAAAAACAAATAATACTTTTTCACAGCTTAATAATGAAGCATAAAAGAAGTTATTTCAACCTTGCAAGGTGAGCATCAACCATCAGGTGAACCAGTTCTTTAAAGGTGGTCCTGGGAGTCCAGCCTAAAACTTTTTTGGCTTTTGCCGGGTTGGCAATTAACGGGCCCGTCTCTGTAGGACGGATAAACCTTTTATCAACATAGACGTGATTCTTCCAATTCATACCAATATAGTTAAAGGCTTCTTCGCACAGCTCTTGAATCGTATGGGTTACCCCGGTTCCAATTACAAAATCATCAGCTTTAGGTTGCTGCATTACAAGCCACATAGCTTCAACATAGTCTGCCGTAAATCCCCAATCACGTTTTGCTTCAAGATTTCCGAGTCCGACCTTTCCATTTTTGACCATCGGTTCGCCCTCCTCATTTAAATGCTCTGAGTTTTTTATCCCCAATTTAGCTGCCGCAGCAGCGTAAGTAACCTTCTGAGTAACAAAATTCAAGTGCCTCCGCGGGGACTCATGGTTGAACAAAATTCCACATGTGGCGAACATGTTATAGCTCCTCCTATAAATTTTGGTCATGTTATGTGCATAGAGTTTGGCTGCAGCGTAAGGATTTGCGGGATTGAATGGAGTATCTTCACTTTGTGGAATTTCTTTTACCCAACCGTACATTTCGGAACTGGATGCTTGATAAAACTTTGCTTCTGGAACCACATCCCAAACTGCGTCTAGAACCCTATGTGCACCAATCGCCGTAATTTCCGCGGTATGAATAGGCTGCTTAAAACTTTCGGCCGGATGGCTTTGCGCCGCCAAATTGTAAACTTCGTCCGGATGAACTTTTTGTACGGCTTCCCGAAGAGAGACGGGGTCCAGTAGATCGGCCTGAATAAGTCTTAGCTCGTCTTGAATATGACCGATGTTGTCATATTGCATATTGCTGGTTTTCCTGACGGTCCCGGCAACTATGTAACCTTTTTTAAGAAGAAACTCCGCTAAATAAGAACCATCCTGACCTGTAATTCCAGTAATAAGAGCCGTCTTTTTTGCCATCTAGACATTATATTACAACAAAAAAAGGAAAAGCCAATGGACAACCGAAAGCGGCTGAAACATTGAATAGATGAGGAAGGAAAGAAATGCAAACTTTCTGGCGGGTAACTTGATTCCTTTGAAGCGCTCAAAAAGAAAAAGGCAGAATACTAAAAGCCCGATCCCCCCCGACCACATGGCGACATCCAGTAGAAGGTTATGAGCTCTATCAACTATTAAATTACTTAGAGGGAATCCATATTGATAGAAAGCTTTGTTATAGACAACCTCACCCGATTCGGCACCAAACCCGAGAACAGGACGGCTTAGGATTTGCCCAAAACCGAGCTTCCAAATAACCTGCCTGTTTTCAAAGGGTGAGCTGCCCTTTTCTCCGGAAACGAAAACCAAAAAAATAATTGATAAAACTATTGTTAGAATCATCAAAGCGTTTCGTGTGTGTCTTCCGAAGTTTATAACGAGCGGCATCAAACTCGGAAGAAGCGCAAGAATACCCGCGCGGGACTCAGCGATCAATATAGAAATCACCGGAAACGCAAAAAACAAATAGTTGAAATTTTCAAGAACAAAGACATAACCGATTGCCAGGAATCCTGCCACTGCATTTGCCTCGCCAATGGTTCCTAGGGGACGGCCGAAATAAACGTTCCCCGTTATAAATTGCAAAAGCACAACGACCGACTCGGCAAGGATTGCAATCCCCAGCCCTTTAGATAAAAGTCCTTTTTGCTTTAGGCTAAGTATCTCTACGGTTTTACCGATAAGCCAAAGTGTCAGGAAGAATAAAATTCCCTGATGTCTATAGCTCCCGCCAATTACAGACTCTAAGGGATGGACCCCAAACACACTGGAGATTAGAAGAACCAAAAGCCACAAAAGAAAGAAATAGTCAACCTTGCTAAAAGCCAGGGCTTCTCTTTTGGCTAAAGTTCTGCAAATCCAAAAAGCTGTTAGCAAAAACCCGCCGATAAGAAGAACCCATACTTTTGGTCCTTCGAATGTGTTTTTCCAAATTACGAAAGGCAGCAAACACACGGAAATTATGAACAATTTTTCTAAACTTTTAACAATTTTCACTAGTTTAGTATAACCGGATAGTAAGCAATTGACGACCGCGTCATTTATGCATAACATGGATATGATGAACTTTATTCACAGGTTTAAGTCGCTTCCTGTTAAAAGTCAAAGACTTCTGAGTGTTAGTATAGTTCTCGGGATGTTCGTTGCCCTACCTCTTTTTGTGTGGGCGGTAGTAACACAAACGTTCCTCATTAACCAAAAGGCAGCCAGCGGCGAACCACCCACCCCGACACCTTTTCCAACATGCCTCCCGAGACCCGCATGTCTTGATACACATCCTGCTTGTGAAATTGCCGTTCCCATAGAAGGCTGGTGCCCAACACCAACACCGACTCCCACTCCAATAGCGGCAAGTGAATGTCAGATGTGCGGAGGCATTGCGGGAATATTGTGCGGCCCAAACTTGGTATGTTCACCCAACCCCTCGTACCCGGACCAATCTGGTATATGTGTAAAATCAAACGGCACATCAAATTGCTCAGCAAGCCCCACACCAACCCCAACAGCAACTTCTACACCGCAAGCATCTCCGATGCCCGGTGACGTCAATGGGGACGGACATGTTAATATTGTTGATATTGGCATAATTATCGATAACTACAGAACTTCACCCCCGAATGATCCGAGGGCAGACCTCAACCACGATGGAATTGTGAATATAGTGGATATTGGCATTGTCATAGACCATTACCAACCCTAGAAAATGAAAAAAATAAAAATCTTAATGTCAATTGCAGGTTTCCTCTTTTTAGCGGCAGGGGTAATAGCCGGGGTAAAACTTGTTCAGACAAGACAAGGCCTTAATGAATTTGCAGCCGGTACTACAAAAATAGCAATCACTCCGGCAGCTTCCGACGTTAATCGCGGCGAAAACATCACACTGGCTGTAAAAATGGATACCGGCGCCAATCAAATAACGGGTATCGACCTCTTAATAAAATTTGATCCCGCGGCTATACAGATTAGCTCTATCCAAAGAGGAGCGGACGTGGCAGCTCTAAATAACACTATTACCAGCAATTTTAATAATACCTCAGGATCAATATCTTATGCGATCTTCACACTAAATAAAAATCAGGCGCTGTCCGGATCTTCCGCCGAAGTATTGAAAATTAATGCGCGAGTTGTAAACAATGCGCCATTTTGGACTTCTGCCGTTTCGTTTGACAGCTCCTCCGCAGTGTCTGCTGTCGGCGAAACCCAAAATGCCATAACCGATAAGCTTCCCGCCAGTATAACGGTTGTGAGCGGGATAGTGTCACCTACAGATACACCAACACCAACTCTTGTTCCTACACCGACGGTAACACCGGCACCGGGAACACCAAATTATTGCGGGGGAACCTGTGGAAGCAACAGTAACTGCCAGGCAAATTATATCTGCTACCAGGGTTTTTGCAGAAACCCGTCCTGTCCAAGCGACGTAACTTGCGGGTGTTCTACCACCGCCCCTACTCCAACAGCTACAACAACCAGAGCAAGCACTGTAAAGACTAAAACACCGAGCCCTGCCCCCGAAATTGTTTACTACACAGGAAACTTCCCAAGCTCAACCCTTCCCCCGACAATAAAGCCCGTCCTAAGCCCCCTGCCAACACTCGTTGCCGTGGCAGGCGACAACAACTCGACTTCCACATTAGACTTCAAGTACATAGCTATTACAATTATCGGCGCCATTGTTTTTATTGCTGCAGTTATAGTCCTAGTACGTACTATAACTTCAAAAAATAAAGTTCCGGAAGTATATATGGACGAAACGGCGTCGGCCTTTAAAAGACAGCAACCCAAGTGGCCGATCAAAGAAGAGAATGACACACCTTTCCCACCGGTCCCCTAAGAAGACATTGACAATACCCCGCCAGACAGTCAGAATATCGGAAACCCGTGAAAAATAATCATTGGCTTCTACGCTTTATCACAACCATTATCCTTGCTCTAATGCTCCCTCTTCTTGTCTGGGCCGTAACTTCCCAGAGTTTTAATTTTTATGTCCGCGCCCACACTGCCACCGGAGAAGCTACAGGCGAGCCGCCCGCAACAACACCCGCCCCCACACCCAAACACGATGACGACCACGATAAAAATAATGATCACGAAGAGCATGACGACCATGATAATCACGGCCACAAAAGGCCAACCCCAACACCAAATTCTCACAAGGAGGATGACCATGACCACCATAACTTCTTCAACTCCTTCCACAATTTTTTCCACTGGGGTCAACATCACGAGAGCTAAAAGAGAGGCATCAACTTCCGATCGTGCTTCTGGTAGATCAACTTAAAATCTGTTAAAATGTGTCCCTGGAGGTGACTTATAATATAAGATGTTCATTCTTAAAAAGAAAAAGGGCGAAAGCGAGGATAAACTTATTGCCCGGTTTCGCAAAAAGACCATCGATGAGGACGTGATACGAGAATACCGCGACAGAGCCCAGTACAAAAAGCCGTCAGAGAAAAGAAAAGAGGCAAAGTACAGGATCGCCCATTCTATTCAGCTGGAGAAGAAACGTAGCTTCTAACGAACTGTTTTCTGTGGAGTCTCGTTGCACCGTGTTTTCGGATTATTTCCCTATGTTCCGTGGTTCCATAGCCTTTGTTTTTGTGCCATTTATATTTTCTGAATTTAGGTTCTTTGGCAAGAACGGTCATTAATTTATCCCTGTATACTTTGGCGATGATTGAAGCCGCGGCTATGGAAATAGAGAGAGCATCCCCTTTAACAATCGCTTTTTGATTTTTGCGCCTGAGGCCTTTTACGTACGGGATATAAAATGCATCAATGAGCAAATAATCAATTTTCACAGCAGAGCTGGATGTGGATTTACAATTTACAATTGCTTTCCGGAATGCAATTTCAGTAGCTTTTTTGATGCCTAATTTATTAATTTGGGCAACACTGGCTAAACCAATTCCAAATGCATATGCGTTTTTCCGTATCCACTTATCGGCAATTTCCCTTTGTTTTTGCGAAAGTCTTTTGGAATCGTTGATAATAACTGAGGGGTGACGCGAGGCGGGAGGCCCTAAGGAAGGGGCCCCGAGCTTGTTAGCCGGTGGAAAGGCCTTAGGGCTGCCGAGCGGCAGGACCCCGTCGAGACCGAACACCACACATCCCGCAACCACCGCTCCCGCAAAACATCCGCGCCCGACTTCATCCACACCTGCAATTAATTTGTAACCTTGTCTGTGGAGTTTTTTTTCAAAGGAGAAATCAGGAAGTCTCATCTCCTAATAGGCGCACCGGGCCAATTTTTATGTAGTTCAATCTCAATTGCCCCAACGATCCTTGGCAATATTTTATGTGGAGACTGTCCCATCCACAAATTTCTAAAAGCGTCCTCATCGGTTTCGAAAAGGTCGGTCGCAATTTTTTCAGCCGTAACACCTTTCTGCTTCATAATTGTAGCTATTGTTCTCTTCCAAACTTCTTCAGGCTGCTCCTCACGGAATTTTTTACTCATTTGCGCCATTTGCTGGTCTAGACGGGATTGACCAGATGTATCGGAATCCCCGCTTTCGGCTATAAATGCCCTTGTTGCAAGAGGTCTAAGATTGTCAAGAAGATAGTTAGGAATTCGAGTCTCTTTTACAGGGTTTCGAAAGGTTTGACCGCCGACCTCGAACTTACCTTTTTCATGTTTGTCGGGTTTTATCATTTTACTAAAACCGGTCGGCCCGTGATCAATGGTCATATCTCATTATACCAGCTTGATCAACCCTCTCTTTTTTTTACCCGATCTTTCTGCTACAATACAATCTCAAATGAAAGCTGTAGTCAATTTTTTTGGCGAGGTAAGACTTGAGCTAAGCCGCGTTACATGGCCCACCCGTGACGAAGTCATTAAGCTCACTCTGACCGTATTCATAGTTTCAGGCATTCTTGGAGCCTACGTAGGGGGTTTAGACTACCTCTTTACCACGCTTCTGACTAAAGTAGTAACAAAATGAAAGACGACACAACCAACCAGCCTGCCGCTATCGTAGCGGGTGTTGACGAGCGCGGAACCGGAAAAAAGAAAATCCCGGGACACATTATTGTTGCCCAAACGGAGGACCCCAAAGCCAAATGGTATGTAGTCCACACCAGCTCGGGCCACGAAGTCAGGGTTATGGAAACTCTCAGGCAAAGAATTGAGACCATGAATTTAACGGGTCACATTTTTGAAATGCTGGTCCCCACCCAGGACAGAGTCATAATCCGCGGTGGTAAAAAAGCCACAGTTAAGGAAAAGATTTTCCCCGGATATTTACTCATCAAAATGATTTTGGACGACCCTACCTGGCTTGCCGTTCGTACCACAGCAGGAATTACCGGTTTTGTAGGCGCAGGCAATAACCCCACACCTCTTTCCGAAGCGGAAGTAAATAATATTCAGAAATTTATAAGCTCGCCCGCCCCAAGATTTAAAACCAAATTCAGCGTCGGCGAAGCCATTAAAATCACAGATGGACCGTTTGCCGACTTTTTGGGCACAATCCACGAGATGGATGAAGAAAAAGGCAAAGTTAAAGTTTTAGTAAGCATTTTTGGAAGAGAAACCCCGGTTGAGCTCGATTTTCTCCAAATTCAGAAGGTTTAATCTACTTTTTTTTCTTCGGGGCGGGCATTCCTTCCACAACTGTCTTGACTGGTGTTACTTTTATATGCTGTCCGCTGCCGGTTCCTTCAATTACCAGATGTCCACCATTTTCCACAGCATGATTGCCAGCTTCTTCTAGTTCCTCAAGAGAAACTTCCTTCGTGGGCCTGACAACTGTCCCACCGGGCATTTCCCAATCCTTCTTCTCAACACCATCTCCCATTTGAATAAATTATACACTTCTGGTACAATCCCTGTACCACTTGATTTTAGGTGGCAGACGCAAGTCGAAAACTTCAGTTTAGTTTTCAATTTGTGCCTAGTCTAAAAGGAATATGGCAAAAAAGATAAAAACGGTAGTCAAAATCAATCTAAAGGCGGCTGAGGCTACCCCCGCCCCTCCCGTGGGAACGGCCCTGGGCCAGCATGGCGTGGCCATCATGGAGTTTGTCAAACAGTACAACGACAGGACCAAAGATATGAAGGGTCAAGTTGCCCCGGCCGTAATCACAATTTATGAAGATAGAAGTTTCGAGTTTGTAATCAAAAAGGCACCTGTAGCTGACATGATCAAAAAAGTTTTGGGGATAGAAAAAGGGTCAGGCAAAACCCCCCGCGAAATTGCCGGAACTTTAACGAAAGCTCAGGTAAAACAAATCGCCGAAGACAAAATGGATGATCTGAATACCAAAGATGTTGAAGCCGCGATGAAGATTGTGGAAGGAACAGCCCGTTCCATGGGAGTTAAAACAGATTAAGTTCTTTGCCGTACTTTCTTCTAAAGAAAGTACGAAATGTGTATGGGTAAAATGAAAACAGCGTTCGTCGGCGAAGACGAAAACAAAAACGAGAAGAAGCACGAAAAAGCCCACAAAGGTGAGGCGGAAAAAGTGCACGTGGCCGGTCTTAAAGGCGGCCAGCGCGTAAAAATTGTTGAGGCAGCTCCTACGGAAGAAGCCCCAATTATTGAGGAAGGTACCAAAGAAGGACTTAAGAGGACCGAAGAAAAGAAAATCGTGGAGAAGGTCCGGGGCAAGAAATATGTAGAGGCCAAAGCCAAATTTGACCGCGAAAAGTTCTACAAACCGGCGGAGGCAGTCAAGCTGGTAAAAACTTCATCTTATTCAAAATTCGACGGAACTATGGAGCTCCACATAGTTGTAAAAAAGACGGGAACCTCGGCCCAAGTAACTCTACCCTTCCAAGCTGGAAGAACCAAGAAAGTCGAGATAGCGGATGAAGACACGGTCAAGAAATTAAAAGAAGGCAAAATTGATTTTGATATTCTGGTAGCAACGGTCGATATGATGCCAAAGCTGGTTCCATTCGCACGGCTCCTAGGTCCCAAAGGACTCATGCCAAATCCCAAAAACGGAACTTTGGTTGCCGACCTCAAGAAAGCCAAAAGTTTCTCCGCGGGAGCCTTGACCTTAAAAACCGAGAAAGAAGCCCCACTTATTCATACCGTAATCGGCAAAAATAGCCAGAAAGACGAAGAAATTGTGGATAACGCCGAAGCGGTCCTGAGGGCCCTGGGTGGAAGCAAGCAAATCGTAAGAGCCTTCATCAAGTCCACCATGTCCCCGAGTGTAAAACTACAGCTTTAGCTTTACACATCTTGTAAAAATTTAAATAAGTGTTGTAGAATAGGATTATGTCAGAAGACAAAAGCAAACCACGTCCAGTTCGAGTTGAAGATTCGCAATTCGAAGGGCAGTTCCACACCAATTCCGGACTACCTCTATTACCACTTCCGGAAAACGTACAGAAACAGCTTGATGATATAACAGGCTACCCATACGCCCCGACTAATTCAACCTTGCCCCCGCCTCCACGCGTACCCCGCACGGGAACCACAAGCACTAAAAAATAAGACTTGTTTTTACCCTCCCATCGAGTTAAAATACGGTTGTCCTAAGAAAGTATGTCGGCGGCATAAGCGGAGCTTGGCATCTGCTACGCAGCTGTAAATCATACCGAGGAAGCGAATATTTTACGCGCCTCGAAAGCGCGTTTTTTTATGTACTTAAAACAATGCTTAAAGCACAAAAAGTTACACTAGTCGACAGTCTTACCGAGGAGCTCAAAGGGGCCAAATCTCTGGTCTTAGTCAACTATACAGGCCTTAATGTTAAAGCCCAGCAGGACCTAAAGCGCAGGCTTAAGGAGGCGGGAGGCAGGATGGTTGTAGTCAAAAACACTCTCCTTAAGCGTGCATTTGAATCCGCAAAAATTGATAGCAAAATGGCAACCGACGAAATCCTGTCCGGTCAAACTGCCATAGTCCTAGCCGACCAGGACCCGATTGCTCCAATCCAGGTGCTTGGTAAATTTGCCAAAGAAACGGAACTTCCTAAATTTAAAGTCGGCATGGTTGACGGTACTTTTCAGGATAGTGAATCATTAGTAAAGCTTTCCGTTCTTCCCGGCCGCGACGTTCTTTTGGGACAACTTCTTAGGGCTTTAATCTCACCTATGTATGGACTTACCGGTACTCTAAATGGAAATTTACAGAAATTGGTGTTTATTTTGGATCAAAAGTCTAAAGGCTAATTAACAATTACCAATTTTCAATTTACATTGAATTTTCATTGACTCAATGAATAATTGTAAATTTATTGAAAATTGATAACTGAAAATTGAAAATCAGAAATGAGGTGAGAAATATGGCAGAAGAAACAAAAAAGGTTAGTAAAAAAGTAGATGAGCTGGTCGAAGAAGTTGCAAAACTTTCTGTTTTGGAACTTTCTGAACTAGTTACCGCTCTACAGGACAAACTTGGCGTGAGTGCTATGCCTATGGCCGCCGCAGCGCCGGTTGCAGGTGCAGCTCCCGCAGGTGAAGCCGCCCCGTTGGCAACCGAAGGCGGTCTGCAAACCGTCACTATGACGGCTAGCGGTGCCCAAAAAATTAATGTCATCAAAGCTCTACGAGAAATAAATCCTAATTTAACTCTCATGGACGCAAAAGGCATGACAGAGGCCGTACCGGCCGAAGTTTTGAAAGACGCAAAAGCGGAAGACGCAAAAAGTGCAGCGGAAAAACTTAAAGCGGCAGGTGCTACAGTTGAGTTGAAGTAATTAAAACTTAACTGATATCAAAAAGTCCGTCCGAAAAGGGCGGATTTTTTGTTGCATAAACAAATTTCGTATTATATTTGGTTCGTGAAAAAGTCAACATTTTCACGATTTGATGGATAGCAAAAGTATCCAATATCGAAAGATAATACCGGAAATAAGGTTATTTAATATCGAGCTGGGAAGAGAAGAATTTTGCAATCTCGGGAAGTTCCTGTGAAACATTGGTATCGTAGTCTATCCCCGGGCCTCTATTTACTTCAAAGACAAAAATCTTGCCGGTAGTCCGTTCCCTGCAAATGTCCACTCCCGCTATCTGAATATGTAGTACATTCGCGGCTTTTAGGGCCGCTTCTTTGATTATAGAAGACACGTCTTCCGGTTTTAAAAACTCTGGATATTCATTCATATCAAAATACCCCACTTTAAACCCGGTATTATCTCTCAACGTCTTTGTATGAATTATTCCGATCCGCTCCCCCAATACCAAAATCCTGAACTCCCTGTCTATATCAATAAACTTTTGAAACAAATACCGGGCCGGCGTGCCGTTACTTACAGTCTCGGGAAGTTTATCAAAGTCGGCCAGAGTTTTTAGAAGGTAAATCCGCTTCATTCTTTGACTCCTGACCTCCTTGGCAACAACCGGGAAACCGAACTTTTCAACAATTCTTTTCTTACTTTTACTGATGGCATCCTTCCAGCAAACAAAACTCGGTACAATCGGGATACCCTCGACTGCCAGCCTCATAGAGCTTGTAAATTTATCACCGACAAAACTTCCGTTAACAAAAGACTTGTCAAAAAATTTAACCCCCGTGCTTTCCAAATAAATAGACAGCCCCGCCGCCATTGACTGAAGACCTGTCGTGTTTCTGAAGTAGACCAAATCAAAATCATTAATATTCCTGCCGTCGATTTCCACGGTAATATTACCGGTTTCTATCTCAAAAATTAAATCGGAGAAGACCCCCAAAACAACCTCGGCATTTCTGTCAAATTGTTTTTGGAGATAACTTATAAACTCCTCTTTTTTACCGCTTCGTTTTGACGCAAGAATTAAAATCTTTTTCATAACTTCATAAGTTTCAAGCTTCGCTTATTTGTACATTATTATTGTAAAGTCTTTGGGATGATAATTGGTACGGAGAATAACGCGAGGTGTTAGGGACATGCAGTAGTTGAGAATCTCAAGAGAATTTGAATACCAAACGTTGCTGCCTTTCTTGTTCGCCGGCTTAGGATGCCCCCCAAGCATGTTGAAAGCCAATATATACGAGGTCAAGGTAAACATTTTTTTGATTGCTGCCATCCTGAACTTTAAATTTTGACTTCCCTTATCAGAGTTTAAGACCCCGGACACGATTACGACGCTTGCCCCGCGAAGCCTTGGCGAAGTGGGGTCATTCATAAAATCGGCGACAAAGAAATGCCCTCCCGGAACTTCTTTCTTCGCGTTTTCAATAAATTCCGGCACTATATCGGTTCCCGTATAGTCAACATTCTTGTAGCGTTTGAGAAGAAACTTGCCGAACTCCCCGAACCCGCAGCCCACGTCCAACACTTTTTTACCATTAAAAACAATCTCGGCCCAAAACTGCCTAAACCTTTGGTGTGCTGCGCCCCGGGTTTTCCAAAGAAGGGACTTTGGATAAACTCCAAATTTTTTGAATTTATCTCGATATAAATTTGAGGATTTCATATTCAACATTAACTTTGCAGTATTTTTTAATTAAATTCCAACTCGGGGCGGCGTTAACTTCAATGACAAAACTTCTGCCACTTCTTTCGTCAATTAAAATGTCTACCCCGGCAATATCGATCCCCACGGCAGAGACCGCAGACAGAGCCAGCTTTTGCATGTCACTCGAAGGATAGAACTTGTCTATCTTCTTTTCATCTTCCCGGGGCGTGTAACCCGAAACCCTCTTGCGCCATTTGGTCAGCTGGGAAATCGAACCCATTATTTTGCCTCCAACGGTGAGTACCCTAACCCTTTTTGTGCAATTGATAAATTCCTGAGCAAAAAACTTTTTACCGGCTTTTTCTTCCTTGGAAAGAATACCAACAAGACTCTTAAGCTCTTCGCCGTCCCTTGGACTATATACTTCGCGTCCCCGGCTTCCCGAAGTGCTTTTAATTACAAACGGAAATCCAAAGGTTTCTTTAGATTTTTTGATAATTTGGGTCAGAGACCCGAAGAACGTTTTGGGAATCGGGATTTTGGCATCTGATAACGATTTCATTTCCTGAGTCTTGCTCTGAGTTACGGGGAATACTTGGGATTTAGTATATACTTTGTCTACAATTTGTATTCTATTTCTCTTGGCATACTCGGCAACTAACGCAGCCGTTTCAAGCGACTTCCCGACCAAACGGAAGTAAATTACATTAAAAGCTTTTAAATTCGTTCTCCCTTTAAGAAATACTTCACGGTTTCCCGAATCAAAATAGACATCATTAAATGATGCCGTTGTCAGGTCCAAACTTAAGTCGCGTTGAGACAATTTAAAAGCTCTGAGCTTGCTCTTTTTTCCACTGGTTAAAATCAATATTTTTTTCACGACTATTTCCACTTGGCCTCGCGCAAATTATCTTTGTCTATTTCCGGGCTGACTAAAAAGCCTTGCAGGTCAACCCTACCGATCAGGATTTGATACCTTAGGAGTTTCCTGTCAGCCACAGTCATGTCAGTTTTAATTTTCCTACCCGCAAGCCAGAAGGTCACAGGAATAACCGGTCGGTCTTCTTCCCCCAAAGCGCTTAGTTTTCTTTTATACCAAAGGACTTTGTCTTTATTTAAAATTCCCAGCTCCTTGGCAAACTTTTTATCAATTGCCGAAGACCAAGCTCCGGTGTCTATTTTGGCAAGTACCGGAACCCTATTTAAATCGGAGGATAAAACTTTTACTTCCTCCACTGACTTAACTGTTTTGATTCCTTCCTCAACAGCCGCCCTATCCGCAAAACGGCCGGCAAAAAGGGCTTTGGCAATTTTAACTCCGTGCTCTGCATCCCGAACTTCCAACTCATCAATTCTATCCAACCTCCTCTTAAGGCCCTCCATATTTGCTAGCTGAATTTGAAGACCCGGCTGGGCATTCATTTCAAGAACCATGGGGCCTTTTTCCGGATGAAGAACAATGTCAACCCCGATATACCCGAGGTGTGAAGCTATTTGGGCGTTAACCGCGGTAACGAGTATTTGATTCCAATCGGGTATTTTTATTCCCCGGAGTTTCCTGGTTGTCCCCGGTTTGAATACAATTTGGTCCCCGTGCCAAATCGCCTTTGTGGTTATCCCCGTGGCTATATCAACACCTACTCCGACCGCTCCCTGGTGCAGGTTAGCCCTGCCGCCGCTCTCTTTTGTGGGCAACCTAAGCATCGCCATTACCGGAACTTTATTGAAAATGATAACACGGATATCGGGTGTACCGCGGTAAGCCCAGCGTCTAAAAACGGGGTGGCGTCCAACATACTCCTGAACAAATGCTACATCCGGAATATTACCCATTGAGTAAGCGCCTTCCAGAGTGTCCAGGCTATGCAATTTCAGATCGCTTGCTGTAAGACGTTCCTTCTGAGTTGTAAGCCAGCCTCCATCTTTAAGCTTCTTTTTAACAACTACGATTCCCTCCCCGCCCAAACCTCTACTCGGTTTAAGAGCAAACCTGTCGGGCAGGCTGTTCCAGTCAAAAGTTGTAACATCGTTTGGATCTCTAAACTTCTTATAAATTTTTGGGGTGGCTACACCCGCGCGTTTCAGAACCCCCGCTGTCTGGATTTTTGAATCGGCAATGTTTTTACCGCGCCTACTGTTGTAACGGTATGCAAAAAGTTGTGACCGGGCATTTAATCCTAAAATTGAGGATAGCTTCATATTTAATTTTCGATTTTCAATCTGTCATCTGCCATCTATTTGTAATTTGTCAATTGGAAATTAGAAAATAAATGGAAAGTGGAAAATGAAAAATGGTAAATCTGCCTCATGAATTTATTAGTTTTCTGAAACGGTAAAACTCCATGATCCTGAGTCCCGTATATTTACCTAAAAGTAGATCGAGCGCGGCAACGCCAATAAGGGAGATTTCCGGGTTAAGAAGCACATACTCCTGCAATGGCTTAAGCGTCAAAAAGAAGTAAGAAATAAGGGAAAGTAGTAAAGTCTCGAATGTCAGGTTTACCGCCGTTTTGGCGCTTTTACCAAGTTGCACCCTAGTAAAGTCTTCCGAAAGAAGAACAAGGATAAGAACCGCGAAAATGGAAACATTACTAAGCTCTGTAAATCGTAAGTATGAAGCCAGGAATAACGCACCAAGTACGCCTATAACCACTCCCCAAAGAATAAATGCCATTCTGGGCAAGTACTGGAGCTTAATCTTAAGTTTTCTAAGAACCAGCCTGAGAAATGTTGAAACCGCAACGATAATAAGGAAAAGCCCTATTCCGACAATTGGCCCGGTAGCCACAAATACGACAGATAAGGCAGCCGGCAGGAAAATTCCAAAGCCCCTGATCCCGACCACATTCCGGCTGAACGCAATAACAAAAGTCATGATTGGGAGTAGGAGCAGAAGGACTATTGTGTTGGCAGGCACCCCCGCGGCAACCGCCCCGCGGATAGCATATTTAATCGGATTATATGGCCAAACCGAGGCCAAGTTTTGAGATTTAAGAAGCTGTTCAAGCGGGCCCAGCGTTTCCTGAGTCTTTTGAGTGATGTCGGGAACAGGCGTGGGGGCTACCGTAGCTACGGGTGTAGCGCTGGCGCTGGCCTCCGGGGACGGACTGATTGTCGGAATAGCTCTGGCCAGAGCACGGCTAGGAAGAGCCAGATTCAGGCTCAAAACCACTAAAAATATCAAAAAGGTTACTTTTCGCATGGAAAATTAGTTGAAAGTGTCTGCATTATAGCATACAATTTAGTCTCGCCGCACTATTTCCCCCACGGGGGATTTTAGGCGTCCAAAAAATGTATAAAACATTCAAAATGTTCTTTAGGTTTATAGCAGAAAAACGCCTCGCATACACGGGCTATATTTTGCTGATTATCATCTCAAGTGCCCTGGGGAGCCTCACGCCCTACTTTTACAAACTTTTTGTTGAGGCTATTCCGGCACAAAACTACGACCGGCTCTTCCAAATACTTATCAGCTACATAGGGGTTGCTCTATTAAGTTTGGTCCTTAATGAATTCGCTTTTTGGGCCGGAAATAATGTGCTTATAGAGGGAGCAGCAAAACTAAGAACGGAGGTTTTCTCCTGGGTCCAGGATCTCGATTTTATTTTCCACTCAAATAAGAGTACCGGTTCCCTGATTTCAGCTTTCAAGCGTGGCGATAATGCCTTTTTTGATTTTTCGTTCATTATCCACCATAGAATTTTAAGCGTTTTGGTCAGCTTTGGCGTGATGATGTACTTCTTTTCACAACTGGACCCAATAATCGCCCTAATCGTGCTTGTTTCGATTATCCTAACCCTTATTGCTACAAAATTTCTTCTGGAAAATAATATCGCCAAAAGGAACGCATTTAATGACGAGGAGGATAAAGTCACTGACGTAATTACAGATAACCTTATTAACTATGAAACAGTCAAGCTGTTTGCCAGAGAAAGATGGGAGTTGGGCAGGCTGGGCCAAGCCTTTGTCCCCTGGAAAAGCAAACTTTGGACATTTGTAAACAGCTACAGAATAATTAATCTTACTATCGGCGGAATAATAAATTTGGGAATCTTTGCAATGCTTCTTTTTAGCATCAATTCAACAGTCTCTCTTAAAATGAGCGTTGGCGATTTTGTCCTGGTCACCGCATTTGTAGCAACCATTTTCCCCAGGCTTTGGGATGTGGTTTGGAGTCTAAGGGACTTCGCCAGGAGCTATTCCGACATTCAAAAATACATCGGCTTATTTGATTATTCAGTTGAGGTAAAAGATCCTGCAAAACCTATCAAAATAGACCATGTTTACGGCAAAATTAACTTTAGTAACGTCCATTTTACTTATAACGGCCGGACTAAAAATGCAATTAACGGTATTAGTTTGAAAATTAACCAGGGAGAGTCTGTAGCATTGGTAGGGAGAAGTGGATCAGGTAAAACCACTCTGGCAAAGCTTTTGATGAGATTTTATGACATAGACTCGGGTGAAATTACAGTCGACTCTATAAACATTAAAGATTTTACAAAGAGCACACTCCGGGGTTTTGTCGGTGTGGTTCCCCAGGAACCGATACTGTTCAACAACACGATAGCCTACAATATTGGCTACGGTAAAGACAGCCCCACTTTGAGCGAAATCAAAGCAGCCTCACGCCTTGCCAATATCGATAAATTTATAGAGGGATTAAAAGAAAAATATAATACAGAGGTTGGTGAACGCGGGGTCAAGCTTTCCGGAGGCCAGAAGCAAAGGTTGGCAATCGCCAGGATGATACTAAGCGACCCCAACATTGTGGTCTTTGATGAAGCAACCAGCCACTTGGACTCCGAGAGCGAAAAGCTCATTCAGGATGCATTCTGGAAGGCCAGGAGGGGCAAAACTACTATTATTATCGCCCACCGCTTATCTACCGTTATGAGAGCAGATAAGATCGTTGTCATGGAATACGGTAAGATCAAAGAGGTCGGTACTCACGAGAGCTTGCTCAAGAACAAGAACAGCCTCTATTCCCACTTCTGGAATCTACAAATTAAACTGGATTAATAAAGATTCCTCGTTGCGGGTCCCGTCCAACCACCCGTTGGGCCCGGAGTATGAAACGGTTTAAGATAGGTTGGAGGCGAACTGGGCAAAACTCCTGAATCAGGAATGGTTGTAACACCTGTCGTAAAAAATCTTCCTCCAAACTCAACTCCATTCAACTGAACATTATGACCAACTGTCTTTTCCGCGTCGCTTGGGTTTGCAATTACCGGAGTACAATTTTGAGCATTCGCCGGATCCTGGATTACGTAATCAGCCTTTACTCCTCTGTTGCAGGGATAATTATGATTTAAGTCTTTCCTCAAAATTCCCCTTTTTGAATTCAAAAAATGCGCACCTGCGTTAATACTAAAATTTCCGTTCACAACAAAAAAAGCGCCCACAAGAAGCATTAAAACCGCCATAGAAAGATACATTAAACCAAATCCCCTTTTGACAAAAACTCTAGCTACCATGCATACATTTAAGCTTTTGCCGGTGAGTGTGTCAAGTGGATTCTAACCTATGAATCTACTAAAGTCTCAAAGCTTCTGCCGGGAATTCTACAGTTCCTTCTCTTAACCGGTTCTTTTGTGCCCTTTTCCAAAACAATATTATTGCCGCCCTCTGAAACCGATCCCGCACCGTTACAGTCTTTTTGAAAAAGTTCACAACGTGAACAAGTTTCAGTAATAATATTAAAAATTAGTCCGGCCTCTGCATCTTTTGAAATTAGTTTTAGTTGAGGTGTGGGGCTAAGTACTCGAAGCGCAACTCCCTCTGAGGTAAGATCTCCTTCAACTCTAATACCCATGTATTATTCTTCCTTACCCTGCATCCCGAGAAGCCAGAGGACCGCTTCTTTTTTATATCTGCGGTCGCCACGTGAGTTAATGCGAATTGCGGGCAGCTTGCCGCGCTTGCCCCACCGTTTAATTGTTAAAGGAGAGACTCTTAAAATATCTGCAACTTCACGGACTGTAAGAAGGTCCGGAAGATTTTCTAATCTGACTTTCTTTTTAGTAGTTGGTTCCATTTTGATGTACTCCCCTGCCTATCACTTATCTTTCTTAATCAGAAAATATCAAAGTACTACAAGTGTGTCAAGCCCCATTTTGTAAATAAAAAAGCAAAAATTAATATATCTTGGAGTATTTTTCCAGGAGATAATTCAGATTCACTTTGGGATCGAACTTCATTCCATTTTTCTTCAATAGCTCCTCGAGTGTGTAGGTAGATCCGTACTTATGAATATGTTCCCCCAGCCATTTTTCTATTTCTTTGTAATTTGTAGATTTGCTTATTTTCATATTTGAGATTTCATGTTCCCACTGCGCGCCGAGAAAAGTTCCAAGCGAATATGTCGGAAAGTAGCCGACGCTCCCCATGCTCCAATGAATATCCTGCAAGATCCCATCAGAATCGCGCTTTGGTACAATTCCCAGGTAATCTTTCATTTTTGAATTCCAAATTTCCGGCAAGTCTTTTACTTTAAGTTTACCCTCGATTAAGCCTTTTTCGATTTCAAATCTGAGCATAATATGGAAGTGGTATGTAACCTCGTCGGCCTCGACTCTAAGGAGCCCGGGCCTGACCTTATTGAAATAGGAGTAGACTTCGCCAGCGGAAAGTTTAAGTTGTACCGCAGCGCTCATGTCTTTAAGGAAATATTGGATGAAGCTTTCGCTTCTGCCCACAAAATTTTCCCAGAACCTACTTTGCGACTCATGTATCACCAAGGAGGACCCCCCTTGAATAGGAGTCATCTCAAGTTGATCTGTACACTGCAAATCATACAAAGCGTGACCAAATTCGTGTACCACGGCCAGTATGCTTCGACCGAAATCCTTCTTGTGATACCATGTAGTTATACGGGTATCCGTATTAGAAAAGGAGGTGGTGAAGGGATGAGTTGAAATGTCCAGCCGGAGACGACTGGAGTCTGCCCAAAGGAGCTTCATTATTTTAAGATTTAAGCTCTTGATAGTTGCTTCATCGTAAAGAGCGTTTTCCAGTTTGTGTTTTTTGAAAAACTTGGGTGACTTTTCGATTCTTACAAGTAGATTCTTAAGTGGTTCTTTTATTTCTCCAAAGAAGCGTTCGACTTCCCTGCTTGTTAAGCCCTCCTCGAATTGATCGAGAAGCGCATCGTATGGTGAATCTTTGTAGCCCAGGAAGTCCGACATTCGCCGATTCATATCAAAAATCTTTGAAAGCTGAGGCTCGAAGAGTTTAAAGTTGTCTTTAGCTTTTGCCCCACGCCAGACTACAGTTGCCTGACTTGTAAGCCGGCTGAAATCCTCCAAAAACTTGGGTGGAAGCTTTTCGTAGAACTTGAGCGAGTGAAGCAAAACTCGGATGACTCCGCGCTCTGGATCAGTAAGATTTTTTTGTTTTTCCGCCCGGTGAATTAAACCGATAAACTCCTTGTCCAAGAAGAGCCTCTGGCGGATAGTTGAGAGCCTCCCTAGTGCCTCACCACGGGCCATGGCGCCCATCTCTGGCATATATGTCTCCAAATCCCAACCGGCCACTCCTGAGGCGTAGCTTAGAGCCCACATATCTTTATATTTATCGAGAATCGAAAGAATAGTCTTATTCTTAAATAGCCAGTTTTGCATGTTTAGTAGTTTAAACTGCCACTCCCCGCTTGGCAAGATGACTCTTTCCCACACTATAAAATTGACTAACAGGCACGGAAGTGGTATAAATACGACCTATGGCTATTACAGAACTAGTCGCAGATATTGCTCGCTGTGCCGGATGTCCTGGAAACTGTAACTTGGATGTTTTCAAATCGCTGGTCCAAACCGTGCCTGAGCCAATCGATCTAAACGCTCTGGCTACAAAAGCCAAGGTCAATCCAGCACACGAAGGTCTTTTCAGAAGTCAAGAG
Organism: Patescibacteria group bacterium; assembly: GCA_041499035.1. Taxonomy (GTDB): domain Bacteria; phylum Patescibacteriota; class Microgenomatia; order UBA8517; family UBA8517; genus DATFUL01. The sequence continues at coordinate 43,920 of JBGQJK010000001.1, read as the reverse complement.
CACACTGGGGTGTACTATACATTTTATTGCCCATTACTGGTTCCTGGTCAACCAACTGGTAAGATTACTATCAGAGTTCAAGAACAGAGGACTTCAAAATAATTGTAAGTTTACTTCCCGTAGTTATCTACCACTACCCCGATATCAACTATATTAATAATTCCGTCGCCGTTTATATCGGCTTTGGGGTTGCTGCTTGTTGCTGGAGTTTTCCCGTAGTTATCTATAATTATGCCTATATCGATAATGTTAACTAAGCCATCGCCGTTAACATCACCCGCTTTAGCAATACCTGAAGGAGATGGACTGGCAGTTGGCGAGGCTCCCGGGGAATGAGAGGGTGATGGTGTAGGCGTAGGAGAATGTGTCGGAGTAGGCGTGGGGGTGGGTGTTGGTGTCGGACTCGGTGTGGGAGTGGGCGTAGCACAAATACAGTTTAACGTAGCAGTACAGGCAGCATTTCTACACTTGCCTGCTGAGCAGATTAAGTTTGACGGACAATTACTATTGGTTGTACAAGTACTGTTGCACTGAGCCACCGGGGTAGGAGTGGGAGTTGGTTTAGGTGTAGGCGTCGGTTTGGGAGTAGGTGTTGGTGTTTTCGACGGTGTGGGTGTAGGCGATGGGCTTTTTGTTGGCGTAGGCGTGGGAGTTTTAGTAGGGGTTGGTGTGGGAGAAGGAGTTTTGGAAGGTGTCGGCGTAGGAGAGTGGGTTGGTGTAGCGGTCGGAGTCGACGTGGGCGTTGATAAACCGGCAATCGTCAGGTTAAGAGTAGGTAGAGTTCCCGCAACGTTACCCGACTGTCCCAAAGCGGCAACGCCGGTTGAAGAATCCATTGAAACGGCAGTAGTTGTCCCCTGCCCTAAAACTTTAAACTTTACTGTTGCCAAGATTCCTGTTCCGTTAAGTGGAGCCGCGGGAGTACTACCTAAATCAATGGTTGCGGAGCCTGCGGAAACTTGTCCGGGAATAAATACAACCGGCAAAGCCGTTCCTGCCGTCATTGTTTCTCCAAGCAGTAAATTCGGATCATACTTAACACTTAAGTGTGTACCCGTAACGGCCAATCCTTTTGTATCAATGTAGACATTAACATTAAACTCGGAACCTTTAGTTACCGTAGAACTTGCTGTAAGAAGCTGAAGAGCAACACCCGCCGCGCCAACTTTAGTGAGTCCCTGCCTTTGGCGGATATAGGCAACGCCCGTGACAACAACTGCTATCGTGAGAATAGTAGAAATAATAGGAACCGCCACTTTTTTCCTTTTAAAAAAAGAAAAAAAGAGATTTAGTTTACTGCGTAGAACCAATGTATCCATTCTTTTAAATACTATCACTTCCCATAATTTGCAACAAGTAAATTGTAATCAAAAATATCAACTTTGCCGTTTTTGTCGATATCGGAAGGAACAAAGCCGGGTGAGCCGGTTTTCCCGTAGTCCCCTACAAAAAGATTGTAATCGTAAAAGTCCACTTTGCCGTCACCATTAAGGTCGCCTGGAATAACTGGAACAGGGGTTGGAACTGAACCTGTGGGCAAACAATAATTGGAAATAATACCACTCGGAATTGTTACATTGCAGAGCCATGAGGGATAATAAGAATTCGATAAGTAAGCACCGGTTACCGGCTGATAACCATATCCGGATATTCCTGACGCGGAAGGCACAAAATTTGCGAGCGTTGTCTTCATACAATCTAGTGTGCTCGAGGTGCCGCTGCAGTTCGGTGCTCCCGGAACCAAAGGATTTACAAAGCCCGGATTGATACCAAACGTTTGATGACTGCCAAAGGAAAAGCCAGGAGAAGCATTGATACCCGTATTGTTTCCCGAAATACTATAGACCCAATTATAATCAAGTATATTAGTATTGTCAGACGATCCGACATAGAGAGCAAAGACCGGATAATGAGATGCGCAGCAGGTTGCCACTATGGAATGGACAATATTGTATTTCACAGTTATGAACGATGAGAGGCTGATCAGAATTTCTCCCAGATACGTTCCTGCATGATGTAAATCTGTGTTATTGGCATACGACGTATTATTCCGGATAATTATCGAGGCTACCGAATTATGAAACGGCTCGATTCCGGCACTGCCGTTACCCAGAACCAGGTTGTTTTCGACAACACCCTGACCGGAATAACCTGTAGTATAACCTGACTGGTCCCCTTTCCAGTCGTCTAAAATAATCCCCTCGCCATCGCTATTACCCGGACAGTATTGACCATCATTGTTCGACCAGGAAATATTCTGGGCAATATAAACGTGCGTGCCCGGAGCAGTATCAAAATTCCTGGGTTCATAGACGGAAATACCGCTAAAACAATAACTATTTCCACCGGCTGCATTGTAGGCAAGGTTACCTATAATTGCCAGATAATCAACGCTGGGCGGCGCGGTTCCTGCATAAAAAGGGTAGGAACTAAAACCGTTATTTTGGCAACCATTGGCTATATTGTTTGCAAAAATAATATGATGAATCATCGAACTACCGGTTGGCGTAGCCGTGAAGCATGCCCCTGTTGCATTAGTAGCTTCAAAGCCCTGCACTCCCCAGTAACTCGCGCTGACGCGTATTGCGTCATACCCCGTCCCGATGACTTTGCAGGTACCGAACGTCGCGCATTTAAGCCAGGCGACATTATTCCCTGCAGGACAGTTTACATTTCCCCATTTACCGCCGGCAAAATTCGACGCTGCATACGAAAGTCCCGGAGCAGCTAAAATCGTGTCCCCGCAACTAACCGCGTGGTTTGGACTGAGCCAGGGAGAGGCCTGACTACCGGGGCTGTTGTCATTTCCGTTTGTTGAAAGATAATAGATAGCCGCATGGGCTGAAACAGGAAAAACAAAACTGGCGAATAAGGTTAGAAAAAATGCCCAAAAAATACATTTACGCTTTTTCATGTCTATTTTCCATAATTTCCAACAAGCAAGTTGTAGTCAAAAATATCCACTTTGCCGTTTTTGTCGATATCGGAAAGAACGAAACCGGCAGAACCTGTCTTTCCGTAATCCCCAACCAAAATATTGTAATCAAAAATATCCACCTTGCCGTCACCGTTTAAATCTCCGGGAAGCGGGACAGGACAATCTGTGGCTGCATATTTGCCCTTCCAGGCTATTCCCATGCAATTATCGGCAATCGGGGGATGTGCCAGGTATAACGCGTGGAGTTGTGCTGTGACTTCGGAAAGCGTACCAAAAACGACATATGAACGTATGGACAGTTTCATGCCGGGAGTAATTGCGGTAGTATTCCCCGGCGGCACGTAGGGAAGGCGGATGTCCAACTCCCACAAGTCCGTGGGGGAAGTGAGGTGATTTAGCGTATAACCAGTAATGTTGTTGGGTGTCGTTTGGGGGAGGGAGAGGGGAATCATTCGCGGAACGCCGGCTGAATAGACGCTGACTGCGTGAGCGTCATCTGTTGTTGCCAGCACCGGGGGTAATGTCGTGTTCCAGTAATTGCCCACTGTTGGGGGAAGAAGTGCACCGTTTCCATAATTATAGCGGTAGGATTTGGTAAATGCGGTGGAAAAAAAGTGCGACGGCGCAAGCATAACAAAAGGCAAACCCGGATCTGTATCTGTGGATCCAAACGTAATCGTTCCTGTTAGGCCGAGCGCGTGGGGAAGATTTTCGGGATCAAGAGTAAATGTTGTCTGCAAGCTGCTATTACTAACTGCCGTCGTATTAACCGCTGTTCCTGCGTGGTTTTCCTGATCAATATTACAGTATTGGCTTGTATGGCAATAAGTATTTGTTGCTTCCGGGCTAAGCCAGTAGGATGGTAAAACCGTTTTGGTAATGCTGGTACTTGTAGAGCTAAAATTTTGGAGTATAGAAGTGGTTTTCCCCTCAGAATCACATTTAGCGCCCTGTTCTGTAGGATTAAAACACTCTCCGTGGTTGCCGTTTTGCCAGGCATACTGAATGAAAGCGCCTTGATATATTTGCTGAAAGATGTATTCAAAATTTTGGTATTTGAGCGACGTAATACCACCGGCAAAAGAAGCTTGGGTGGTTACAGTAGCACCATTATGTGTAATAGTAGCATCCCCTAAAGCGGCATAGACAGGTGTGACAGCTATCGATGAGATACCTATAAAGAAAACTATGAAACAGAATAATATTTTTTTCATGATATTCTAACAAGCTCCGCTTATTTTCCGTAATTCCCTACTAATATATTGTAATCGTAAAAATCCACCTTGCCGTTTTTGTCGATATCGGAGGGAACAAAACTGGCGACTCCTGTTTTGCCGTAATCCCCAACAAAAATATTGTAATCGTAAAAATCCACCTTGCCGTCGTTATTCAGGTCTCCAGGTTTAGGAATGGGTGTTGGGACTGAACCGGAACCAAGGTAATGCTGCTTGACTATATCTGCTGAGAGAGCAAACGGATAAAAATGAACTTCATCAATAATGCCGTCAAAACCATAATTAGTTGTGTCGGGCTGCCCCCCGATTGTCAACTCACGATAAGATGGGGTGTAGCTTACTCCGGCTAAGGTTCCGTCCAAAACACCGTTAATGTATAACTTTATTGTTCCATTATCATAAACTCCAACTACGTGGTACCAAGTACCGGGTGCGATGGGCTGAGTCGAATATAAATTTGCCGAAGGGTTACTCATCGATTGAACGGAAAAGGCAATATTTTCATTTGTCGGGAATGTAAGGTACCAGCCGTTTGCGTCATTCCAGTTGTACCTGTTGCCGATAACACGGTGTTCATAAAGGGCACTACTGCTATTCTTTTTTATCCAGGCTTCAACGGAAAATCCAGATTTGGTGTTAATATTCCCGTCAAAAAGAGGAAACTGCAACCTGGTGCTATTGGTCCAGGCCGTGGAAATGAAATTTCTGGCCTTACCGATTTTCCCGTCTACTACTCCCGCAGTTGTGGTGCCATTATAAATGCTGGATACCTCATTAACTATATTTCCAGTTGTTTCATCCATCGGCCAATAAAAGGCAGGAGGACTTGGTTCTACCGAATTGCCAACTTTCACCCGGAAAAAACGCACTTGTGAATTATTCAAATCCGTACTTTTTTCACTGGTATAGGTTCCGATCATATAGCCGTCGGGGGTAATTTCCCGAGCTCCGGCGATGGACCATGGAATGGAATCTTCCGGAAAAACGCTTTCGGCATAATCGTGCCAGGTTGCTCCCTGATCAGAACTTACAATTACTCCGATCTTGGTTCCTCCCACATTCCCTATGCAATAAATCGGAAAAGTTGACTGCTGAAGTTTTGTAGCACAAAACCCATGGAGTGTGTCGATCTGTAGTGTTTCTCCCTTCCAAACTGGATTTACATCCAAATCCTTTTTTGCGGTTGAGAGGTCATAGCGGGCAAAATGCTGTCTGTAAGGAGTGAATTGAGCCAGATAAGGAAAATAAATCTTGCCATTTTTGGCCAGAACCGATGATAACCAGGTATGAACATTAAATTCATCATCAAGTGTAACGCGGTCTGTTGACCCCGTGTTATCAGGTACAAGCGGCAAATTCAAATGCGTCCCGTCCAACTTCTGCCACGAGTTTCCCCCGTCTTTAGAAATAATAAAATGAATGTCCCAGTATAAATAAGCACCATTTTTTATAGTTGTCCAGGCGGCAATCAAGTTGCCATTTTCGTCCATAGTTAAAAGGGGGTATTGGTAACAGGCGTTGGGGCCGCAAAAGGGCGAGCCCAGCTGATAACTTTTCCTGATAGTTCCGTCAAGTCCGATAATGGAAAAGTAAGCGTAGTGGGAGAAAAAATAAAGCTGGCCCCGTCTCTCATCAATAATCATTGACATCTTTCCGGAACCTGAATTTGGAATAGAAGTAATTACCGGGTTTGCAAAATTATTCTGGGGTAAAAATCTGTAAAGCGAAACATTCGTTCCTCCGGTTGCCAAATAGATTACGCCGCTGCCGTCTGTTTCAACTACCGGGGGTTTTGTATTATAGTTGGCTTCATAAATTTTATTAAAAGTCTTGCCGCCGTCGATGCTTCTAAGGAGTCGCCATACGCCATTATCATTGGCGTCGTCCGTTATTTTATAAGTAAGAAAGATTCCATACTGGTTTTGGACAATTTTTTGGTTGTAGCTGCCGAAAGAAGCGTAATACGTAACTCCGGTATCAAGAGTGGTTATATCAAATGGTTGAAGTGCGGCGCGGGCACTTTTGGGAAAAGTAACGGACATTAAAAAAACTAAAAGAAATATAAAAATGTATTTATTCTTTTCCATAATTATTTCCCATAATTCCCCACCAGAATGTTGTAATCGAAGATATCCACCTTACCGTTTTTATCGATATCGGAAGGAACAAAGCCGGCTGAACCGGTTTTTCCATAATCCCCAACCAGTAGATTGTAATCAAAAATATCCACCTTTGCGTCATTATTAAGATCACCGGGTTTGGCGGAAAGTACCGGGCTCGTACCGCTTCCGCAAGAATATGCGCCGGCATAGGTTCCGTTTTCCCCGGCGGAACAAGCGGGTGAACCTGATTGCAAATGAAAATCTCCTGAATTCGCATTAACAAATGCCGGATTCATGGTTTGCCATTTATCGGTTGAGGAAAAATAGGCGCTATCCCGACTCGGAGCGGCGCCGTTGGCATTGTAAATAATATTATATCCGCCGGTAATTCCTGTTTTATAGGCTGAGCCGACTATTATTCCGTTGGTAGTATTATAAATAATGTTATTTTTGAAGATTGCACCTGTAATTACATCCAAAAACACATAAGATGTGTTGTAATAATCCCCAACAAAAACGTTATTCGTAGCAGAGATACCATCTCCCCTCATGTTAAGGCCGTGGGCAACACGGAAGACATTATTGCGGATTGTGATATTGTGAACGTTGCCAACATCAGTTTGAACTCCTGTAGTACCGGCTCCGGTTGTACCTGATTCCAAATTGTAACAATAATTATTTTCAATAGTTGCATTAGTAAGTGTTCCCCATGACTGGAAACAGTCAATGTGGGCGGTCGGGTTTTGAAGTGAAGAAATATTATGAATATAATTTCCCCGGGCAACGTTTCCGTCGGCAAAAATCCGTATTCCGTCAGCGTCAGATCCGCTCCCCGGGCATTGCCGGGATTTTAAGATTTCATTGTTCAGGGCCAGGTTACTACTCCCTTTGATTACAATTCCCGCCATACAGGCACTTTCGATAACATTGTTGGAGACAGTGTTGGAATTTCCATTTACAATCATTGCACCCTCATAGTTACTCGAGCCTAAACTGTAAAACCCGTCTACAGTTACCCCGCTGCCGTTAATGATAAAGCTATGCGTGACGCAGGTCTTCTGGGTAGCACATTTTAAAATGATAGCTTTATTAATTGTTACAACTTCGTTATAAGTGCCCGGTTGAATGAGAATTGTGGAACCGGCTGGCGCGGCGTCGACTTGAGATTGAATTGAAACTGCACGAGCTGATGACGGAAAGACGAATTCTGCAAAAGCAATTAAAACAAATCCTATAAAAATATATTTACTCTTTTTCATAACTATTTCCCGTAATTACCGACCAAAATGTTGTAATCAAAAATGTCTACCTTGCCATTCTTATCTATATCGGAAACAACAAAACCGGGAGCACCGGTTTTACCATAGTCCGGAACAAAAATGTTGTAATCATAAAAATCTACCTTGCCGTCACCATTAAGATCGCCAATCTTAGCAGTTGAACCAACAGATACATTTGTTGTTGCTAAAACTGACCCTGCATTTATATAACGTACTTCATAATTACCCGCAGCTGGCAAAGTTAAAGTAACAGAACCGTTGGTAACGGGACTCGAAGGGGCTGCGCCTTGGGCATTATTCAACCATTTCCAATCCAAATAAGCATTGACTGCATCCCCCGGTTTAAAAATGCCAATCCAATCATTTGTCAGTGCGATTGAATTATTAAAACTGACATTTATTTGATTTGACGAAACATTCGCACTTATAGTTGGCGGCTTGGTAATCGTAATTACTGCGGCGTCGAGTGTGCCGACGTTAGGTACGGTAACCGCAACATTACCATTGCTAAAGGGTAAGAGAATTACTGAGACTCCGTTAGGTACATATAAAGGATTACTTTCAGTATTTGGAATGTGTTCAATTTTAGCCAAAACATTGCCATTTCCTTGCAGGGCCTGTGGAAGACCTTTAAGGGTTATTGTCTTAGAACCTATCACTCCTGCTTGATTCCCAATAAGCACTTTGGCAGTATTGGTGGCTGTATCGTAACTTCCAAGTCCGTTAATGACTGTTGCCGCGGTAGTTTTAACAATATTACCTGTCATATCCGCATAGCTTTTGTAAACCCACCAGACCGAACGTGGTTGGGGGGCATTCGGATCTGTAATCAGACCGGATAATCTGGGAAAATCTCCGCCCTCACCTCCAACCACACCTCCAACTCCACTCCATCCCCATTGACCAATCGACCCTTCTATTTGCGACTGTTCAATATTCGTAATATAAGCCACTGCATAGCCCGGTTGATATTCACTTTTAAACATGCCGTATTCAGTTATTTCTATCGGAATATTTGGAATGCCATTACTTTGCATAAATTGACGTATCGTTGCCACCTGAGGGGGAATATCATTAGGTGTTTGTCCATTTTCCCCTATATAGGTTCCAACTTGGTTCCACGAGAGAATGTCTGGAAGAACATTATTACCTTTAGCATACAATAGGAAGCTTTGCAGATAATCCGGACGGAATCTTTTAAGGCTTGGTCCTACGATCTTATCGTTTGGGCGAAGCTGACGGACTGCTTGAACGGCGACTTTCCAAGTTTCAAAGAACTGGTCTCTGGTACCTGACCAAACCGCCTTGTCAATGTAATCGCCAGGCATTCCTAGCTCTTGGTCGGGTTCCTGCCAAATAGCCCAGTCATACTTTGTACCGTTTGCGGTTAAGGTAGTTACTTTATTCTGAACGAACGTTTGCCATTTTGTATAGTCCTTGTAGGGCCATACGCCATCGAACGAAGAATTAAAGAGAGCATATTCCAGTCCAATTATATCCTGAAATCGTGCGGTGCCAAAGTTATCGGGACTTAAGCCCAAACCTTCAGTACGGGGATCTTTAATAATATTTGGTTTCAGCTGAGTTATGAACGGGCGCATGGCATTCATATTTGGAAAGTAAAGCCATTCAAATCCTGTGGCACGACGCTGAGCTGGACCAATCGTCTGGGAAAAATCAATTGTGAGGTCAGAGGCATGAGCCGAGTATGGAAAAACTAAAGCCACAGCAAATGTCAGAAGAAATGTAAAAATATATTTACTTTTTTTCATTTTATAACTTCATAAGTTTCAAGCTCCGCTTATTTACCATAATTCGCAACTAGCAAATTGTAGTCAAAAATATCCACCTTCCCGTTTTTGTCAATGTCAGAGGGAACAAATCCTGCAGAGCCTATTTTTCCATAATCTCCAACCAGAATGTTGTAATCGAAAATGTCAACTTTACCGTCATCATTAAGATCCCCAGGTTTAATCGAAATTGGTGTGGGACTAGGACCGGTACCGGTGGTTACCTTTGCCGATCCGAGCAGTTGATATCCATTAGTAAAATATCTAACCTCATAAGTTTCCGTAGAATTTGGAACCGTTAGTACTACTGTTCCGTTTGTAATGGCTGTTGTGGGTTTGGGCCCAGTGGTATTGTCAATCCATTTCCAAGAAAGGAAACTCGTATTGGAAGCTCCGGTTTTATAAACCCCAAGCCAATCACCCGCAGAGGCATTAACTGTATCGAATCTAGCAGTGACTGTAGTGGCAGATATCACAGCAGATTTAATTGGATTAGGAAGTGGTTTTTTAAGAGTTATCACGTAGGCATCCCATGTACCAAATGAAGGTATCGAAACCGTAACTGAGTTGCCGCTAACAGGAATATTTGACTGGCTTATTATAGTTGGGCTGGTAAGTGCAGCCTTTTCCGTATCTGGAATTTGCTCCAGGGTAAGGGCTACACTACCGCCGCTTACAATAGCAGAAGGAATATTATTTAATTGGATTGTACGTGCACCACTCCCACCCTGATTTCCTGCAAGGACCATCGCCTTTCCCATTCCGACGTCATACGACCCAAATCCGTTAATAGCGCTGGATAATGTTGTCGTCACCAAGTTCCCCGTCATATCTGCATATTTTTTGTAAACCCACCAGATTGAGCGGGGTTGTGGTGTACTCGGATCTGTAACTAGCCCTTCGAGTTGATTTGCATCCGCCCAATTCCCTTTTGTGCCTTCTGCCCCAACGCGTTCGAGGTCTGCAATAAACGCAACCGTCGGGCCCGGGCGGTAATTGTCGGAAAAACCCTGGTATTCCGTAATATCAAATCTGTTAACCAAAGTTATACCATTCGCCTGCATAAATTGCTTCATTGTATTAACATGCGAGGGTATTTGGTCTGGGGTGTATGAATATATATTAAAAGCAGGAACAGTACCTCCAATATCAGTAAGTTCGTGCCAGGAAAGAACGTCCGGCAAAACATTATTGGCTTTGGCATAGAGTAAGAACGCCTCAAGATATGTTGCATCAAACGGTACCGGGCTTGGGCCTACTATTGGATCAGTGGGGCGTATGCTACGGATAGTTTGAACGGCAATTTTCCATGTATTAAAAAATTGGTCCTGTGTGCCTGACCAAACATCAGGATTACCGTAGTTGGCCTCTTGCCAAATAACCCACTCATGAGGTTGGCCGTTTTGAGTTAAACTGTTTATTCGACCTGCCACCCACGCCTGCCAGACAGCATAGTCCTGCCACGGATACCAATGCGTACCCGGTCCATTTTTAGTAACCACCGCATTTCCTACCAGCCATTGAATTTTATGTGCGCCAAGATCTCTCGCAGTTTGCTCATTCCCCCACGGGTCCTTGACAATGTTTGGCTTTAATTGACTTACATAAGGTCCTATGGCCGTTACATTCATCGGAAAAATCCATTCAAACCCCGTGGCATGGCGCTCGGCTGGGCCAGTTACTTGGGAAAAATCAATTGTGAGATCTGAGGCACGGATAAATTGGGGAAACGCAAGGCTTACTAAAACGGTTATAAGAAATACGAAAAATATATATTTACTTTTTTCCATACCAAACACATTCGCTAACACGAATATATTTAAGCTTAAACTTTTCCGTGAAAAGTGTAAAGTGAATTACTTACCGTAGTTGTCTATCACGATGCCAATATCGATTATATTAACTATGCCGTCTCCGTTAACATCTGTTTTTACGTATGAAGGGTTTCTTTGTCCATAATTGTCAATTATCAACCCTATATCAACGATATTAATTAGCCCATCGGCATTCACATCCCCCACTTTAGCGGTTCCTGTAGGAATTGGTGTGGGAGTATGGCTTCCTGTTCCGCTTGGTCCAGGGGAAGGCGTTTTTGTAGGTGAAGACGACGGTGTATGGGTTGGTGTTAACGTTGGGGTAGGGCTTGGAGTTTTTGTTGGTGTCGGTGTAGGAACAGGGTTTCCACCTACTCCGCTCGGTGGTATTACAACATTGCCGCTAAATTGATTGTTCCTTGAGGCACAATCGCGGGGATTCCAAAAGTACTGATAGTCGGTAGCTGCGGGGCTATTCGCGGGAACAATTGAGGCGGCAGAGTTACCCGGAGCAAGTTCATCACAGGGCCAGGATGTAGCCGTACTGCCGTTTGGGGCAAACACATTGTAGCCGTTTGATATCTGATTATTACGAATGATATTGCCATCCCCACCCTGAACATTAAAGGAAGACCCGATGGTGCCATAAATAATATTATTTTCGATGAGGTTATTATCCGAGATGTCCCACTCAAAAAGAATTCCGTCACACCTGACCGGCGAGCCATAAATATCGATGGTATTATTTCTGACGATGTTGTCGTGGCCGAGTAGGTTAAGACCTTGACACCCATATGGACTGTTAGTATAGGTTAGAACTTTATGAATCTCATTATTCTCAATTAAGTTTGAGTTACCATTGAATTGAAATCCGGACTCCCGTGTATAGCCGTAAACACGGTTGTTATGAACGTACCAGCCATGAGTTGCATAGTTTACCCCTCCTGTTCCTGCATACGAGTAGAGCCACTTCTTTTGGAAAATGCCATAGCCCATCCCGACAAAATCAACGCCGGAAACCTCCCAGTTGTTGCAACCCGAGACTTCAAACCCACTGGCTTCAGTTGCATTTGATTGACCCGGATCGGTATAAAGAACAATACCTTTTTTACTAACAACTCCGTCGCGCAAAGTTTGAGGGCTAACGTCTGTTCCAAGAACTTTGATTCCATCAGCTTCAAAACCATTTGCAGCCGCTGTTCCTGGGGGGGAATGCCAGCACTGGAACATCGACCAATCGTTATTATGCGACCCGGCAGGCATTTTGATAACTACCTGCTCGCCTGGATAATTACGAAGTGTGACATTACTATCAGAAAACTTAACTCCGCCAACAACGGAGGTATAATTTCCGCCTCTTACAAAAATTGTGTCTCCGCTTCTGGCCACACTGGCCACTTTTGCTAGACTTCCAAAAGGCAGGACAAGCGAGCCTGGATTAGCGTCGTTTCCGCCTGTTGAAACATAGTAAGTGTTGCCTGCAGCTTTTGATTTTTGGGGTTTTTGGGAATTGTTTTGTAATGAGTAAGCAAAAGTGAATAAAGAAACTGCCAGGAAGCTTAAAACCACAAGCTCAACTTCCATCGGTAAGCGCCTTCGGTTAAACACAATTGATTGTACTATTTTTTAGGCAACTCTTTCTTTAAGTGCTCTGTAAGCGATTGCTTCTGCAATCATAGCCTGGCCGCACGCAGTCGTCACGCGACACGTTCCTTCAGTGCGCGGTAGTACTTTTGGAGATAATCTTCCGCCTTAACCCAGTGGTTCTCGCCCATCCCCGCTTGGGCTAAATTGCGCTCGACAGACGCCAGAACTTTAAGATGAGCGGCCTTTGCCGCCTGGAAAAGTGAAATTCTATAAACTTCCGCCAAATATTCGCGGGTGGTATCCTCCACTTCCCCTTTTTCGCCTCGCATCCTTACCTCGAGTGAGGCAACTATCTCCGGTTCAAATGCCAACTTAACTTCAGCCTTAATAAGTTTGTAAAACTTTTTGAGACTGTTTTTGGCTTCATCAAGCTTATTCCTGTTTTCCTCGGCTATTGCTTCCAATAGAAGCCGAGCTGCCCGGGTACCGAGCTCCTTTGATAGCCCGTATTGTTCCCTTATATGTTTCATGGCATATTCGCGAAGTTTCATTCCCTCCGGAACGTTCCCGAGTCTCCACCATTTAAGTTCCAAGCGTGCCAAAACTTCCGGATCAAAGCCAAAATGCTCCAGGGCATCGTTGCCACCAAATCTGCGCCTGCGTCTGCTATAGTCCAAAATTGCCTCTTTTAGTTTTTCGGGAGAAAAGTCAGGAAGATGTTCCTGCTCAAAATAAAATTCCGTATAGGTCATCTGCCACGGAAGAAGCCCGCTTGTACGCTGTTCCCCACTGGTACGGATGAAAAGGTCCGGATCAGGATAAGGTTGCCCGTAAGTATCTAAGTATTTTTCAAAAGCTTTTTCGTCAACCTTATCCGCCGGAACTTTGTCCTTAACAATTTTTTGAACGGCGCGGACAATTTCATCCCTACCCCCATAATCAATGGCCATATTAAAAATATGCTCAGGCGCGTATTTTGCCGTTTCGGCCTCGATTCTTGCAACTTCAGAACGAATATCGATGGGCAATCTATCTTTTCTACCAAGGTGAACCATAGCAACGTGCTCTTTATGGAAATCCTTTTCGGTTTCTTTGAGAGCCCGCCTGAAAATATTCATTATCTCGTCAATTTCATGCTTCGGTCGCTCCCAATTTTCTGTAGAGAAAGCCCAAACTGTGAACGTATGGATCCCAAGGTTACGCGTAGCGTGCGCTAATGCATTAACAGCCTTATAACCATAATAGTGCCCCTGCCACGGTTCAAACCCACGCGAACGTGCCCAGCGACGGTTGCCATCAAGGATCATAGCTATGTGGTTGGGAAGAACCGTGCCTTTGGGGAGACTAATCTGTTCTGCCATGCCTGAAGATTATACCATACCGACTCCAAGACCTTTGAGTTTTGTCTCTATATCTAATACAACCTCATCTAAATTCCCATTCACCTTATTTTCTATCCTAAAATCCACAAGAGGGAGAACTTGTTCTAAGCCAACACTGTCTAAAAAATCATCTCTGAATCTCATTTCAGAAGCAGCAGATTCTTTATTGACACCACCCATTCTATGCCCAATCCTTTCCGCGCGAATTTCTTGGCCTGCGATTACCTCTCCAATTAGCAATTTAGAATCCGGAAACTTATCTCTAAACTCCTTTACCATCAGAGTTCCATAAGCAGCGTCTAAAATTACACCTCGACCGCCGCCGGATTTAACCTGCGCAGTTAGTTCAATTAATTTTCGGGTAGACTCTCTGGTAAATTCCTCAAACCCGACCTCCTCCAGCCAATACCTTGATCGATCAAAACCTTTGGAAGCCGCAATGTCGTGCAAGACTTTTTGATGATCAACAAAACCAAGCCCAGATCGACCCGAAAGAGACCGGGCAATCGTAGATTTACCAGCACCAGCATATCCAGCTAAAATAACTATTGTAAAATCCATTTTATCTAAACCTCATATATTCAGTGATTCCTTGCATTTTTCTGTAACCAAATACACAATCCGTGCTCCACCGCAAATAGGTAAAGAGCTTATCTCCAACTCTTTCGCCTATTCTTCGCCGCATTAATTCATCGGGAGAAATCTTGAAGGATAGTGCATTACTTTCAATATCAATATTAACATCTAATCTGGAAGTTTCCGGTTTAGGATTATTAATTAGTTGCGCAAAAAAATCTTCTCTGATTTCATCCGAACCGGACATGACATTATTGGAATCGATAAGATAGTATCTATTTATTATATCGTTGGAATTCGTTCTAATCTTAAAAAAAACGGTCCCAAGGCTACCTTGATTAAAGTGGCCCCACACCCAGTCATAGATATGTTCTTGTATCGGTAAATTCCCCCACTGGTGATCATGGTAGGCATGCCCTCTAAAAAACTTTTCTTTTCCATCTTTAGTTATTTGGATATCAAACTTCCCGTTCACAATCGAAGGAACCCACATCCCGAACCGGCTTTCTGCCTCATATAAAACACCATTATTAATTGGTTTTAATCTTTTATTTTTTTCGATCCTCCCTTTTATGGATGTGCTGTCGTCAAATGCTAAGTCAAATTTAATCCACTTTTCATCCTCAAGAACGAGTCCGTTTTCGACGGAAAGAAAGGCTCCCCCTCTTTTTATCTCAAACCCCTTCTCCTTTCCCCTTAGATATTTTTGGACACCATCTCTATATAAAAAAGATGCAGAATAGTATGTATTTTGATCAATTCCAAAGACATCTGAGGCATGCATGATTATGTTAAAAGCATCCCCGTTTTTCCCGACAAAATCGAAATACCACCACTCATACTGTCCTTTTCCTATATCCAAATGGCCACCATTTATAATTTCTTTGTTCATACCAAAGTATCACAGTGTTCGCTCCATCATGTAATAAATTAAGGACTCTAAAATGTCTTGAATTTTCCGGTCATGGGTAATATACGGAATTTGTTTTCTACCCCTTTCCACATAATTCCAGCCAGTTTTAATTACATAATCGTAAGATCCTGTCTCCTTAAGTATGCGTTTGAAATTCTTTATGTCTTTCCTGCTAGCATTCTGATTACCCAGAGTTTTTTTCATAAAGGCAATTTGATCTTTATTGCCATGTTTAGATAAATAGAAAGTAAATAACGTATTCTTCCCCTCTTTTATATCAGACCCTACTACCTTACCCAGTTCGATCTCATTACCATATAAACCTAAAAGGTCATCTTGAATTTGAAATGCCCATCCAAAACAGAGCCCATATTCTTCCATCGCTTTTAGCCTCGTTGCATCTTTCATACCCGCCAGAGAAGCTCCACAAAGCAATGGCATAACGCCGGTGTATTCTGCAGCCTTTAGTTTTAGCATTGTTAAAACGTATTTTTCTTCAACTTTTTTGGAAGTCATCCCTGTAATGTCTAGTGACTGTCCGTCAGAGACTCTTTGAACATACTTGGAATATAGAAGGGCGGTTTCTATCAGGCGATCTTGAGGAAACTTGGATTTTAGTAATTTATCAAAAGAATAAAAGTAAGCGGAAATACCTGCATCAATTGCGATTGATTCACCATAGTGATACTTGTCAATTGTCACGCCTAGTTTTGATCCCAACTTTTCAAACTGCCTGTGTAACGTAGGCAGCCCACGACGAAAATCACCTCGATCTTGAATATCATCATGAACCAAAACGCCTGCGTGAAACAGCTCGACGAAGAGACTGGTATCTATAATGTTTTTATCTATCTTTCCGGCACCGATCTGATAGCCCAAAACAACTAACGCCCCCCTTATTTTCTTGCCTAATTTAGCAACTTCTGTAAAACGCTTGATAATTTCCCCATCCAAAGGATCGTTCATTCTGGACTCATTTTCCTTTTTCTTGAGAAATCGTTCAAAAAGCGGGTCAGATTTCTTCAGATAATCAGAGAGGTATTTTTTGCCTAACAACCCGTTTATTTTGTTCATAAATTCACTTGGAATTATACATTATTAAGCGATATTTTAACTTGAAGCAGTATTTTCTCACTTATTTTCTTCCGTTTCCACTTCCTATAACCTGTTGGATCTTCCCATCAATCCACTTTACCAAAAACCATTCATGATTTTCTTTGCTTCCGGGATACTCCCAAACCAAATTCCAGCCTTCCTGTAACATTTCGCCACCCTCCTGCAGCAGTTCGCTTAGATCAATTCTGGGTGCCTTAATCTCTTCCGTTGGTGCTTCAAATCTGTATCGTTCCTCCGACCTTATCCCTTCAGCAGTGTTCATAGTATATAATTAGTCCTAAGTTTTATGCAAAACCCACGCTTCGGTTTTAAACATCACAAACGGTTTGAGGCACAGTATAAAAAATACTCCCCCGCCCTTTTTAAATTCATTGCCAAACATTTGAGAAAGGATCAAACGGCAGTTGAGGAAGTTTTTGAAGAAACAATTGTTGCCGGATGGAAAGGCTATAAAGCTTTTGAACACAAAAGTTCATATTTTACCTGGCTTTGCAGAATCGCTTTAAACAAAATTGCCGACTACTATCATGACCAAGTCAACGAAAATTCGCGCTTTATTGTTCCTCTACTTGATAGTTTGACATATATTGACACAGATAAATTGTCGCCGGAAGAAACTTTGGCGCTTAAAGAATTAAGAGTTTCCGTCAACGATTGTCTGAACTTACTACCGTTTGAAAAAAGACGTCTCTTGTGGTTCAAGTATTGGAAAGATTATTCCTACGAGCAAATCGGTAAGATAATGGGAATCTCCGAGCGAGCGGTTGAGGGAAGAATTTACAGGGCCAAAGAGGATTTTGCCGAAGTTTGGGAAAAGCAATCAAAATAATATAATGAAAATCCACTTTGTCTGCAAAGGAAATACATTCAGAAGCCGTATGGCTGAGGCTTATTTAAATTCGAAGCAGATAAAAGGGCTTGAGGTTAGCTCGAGCGGCATTGAAGCCAGTAATGCTCTTGACGGGCCAATTACTTGGCAAGCCCAAAGAATAATCAAGAATAACAATTTGATTCCTTTTGAATCATCAACTTGGCACCAGACAGTTAAAGAATCGCTCGATGGCATGGATTTGATAGTCTTTATGCAGAAGATGCAGTACGACTGGTGTGTAGATGGGCTTGGCTTCGAGGGAAAGAATTTTGAAATCTGGGATATAGAAGATCTCAAAAATAGCCTGGAACAGGATTCAATCGCAATTCCGGAAACAGAGGAGATCTACAAAAAAATTACCGACAAGATAGACGGCTTGATTCAAAGAGTTAAACTAATATAGAGAAGAATTTATCTGGCTACTGCCGAGGTTTGAGTACTCACGTATATAGCCTGGCCATTCCTCTGAGGAACCAGAGCGAAGTAATATCTTACTCCGGGGCGTAGAGCGCCAATTGTGTAGGTATAATTACCTACATCTGCAGGAGTTGTATCAACTGCGTTTAAAACTCCATAGATAAACTTACCCGGTTGCAGACCATAAACGATGCTGTAAAGTTGGGTATCATTAAAGAATCTCTTCCAGGTAAGATCAACCGTACCGCTTTTTGCTCCAGTTTTTGCGACCAAAGAGTTTCTACCAATCGGGCCGCCTATAACTACAGTAGTCGGAGCACTCGGCGCAATAGCCGAAACTTCACCATCCCAGCCTGCCGACGATCCCCCCGTTCTTATGCCCTCTACCGCAAAAAAGTATCTTTTACCGGGAGTCAAACCTCTAACTGTATAAGTACTAATGTAACCAATATAAGGAGCAACCCACTGATAACCACCAGGGACTGTGCCATAATGAAGCGAAAAATTCTCACCATCCAGGAAATATCGCTGCCAATCAATTGTAACTTCACCAACTCCGGGGCCCGGATATGCTCTTAGTGCATTTCTGCCAACAGGACCTGCCGAAAATGCTTTCGCGGATGAAGCACCGGAAAGGAACACAAGCAGTCCAAGAAGAAAAATAACAACTGAAAACCTTTTCATAGCATATATTTACGTCTTTCACAGGCTATGTCAATAGGCAATTTTGAAACTCTACTTAAATCCTTCTGAAAAAATCTTACTATATATATTTGGCCGGTTGACAAAAATCCGGCTTCATATAAAATACCACACATGTCTATACAATTAATCGAAGGAAAAGATATGACAGTGATCAGGGCCTCAGATTCTGAAATAGCCAGGCAGATCGCCCCAAAATGTCTAACTTGCTCAGCAAGAGCAGCAAACGCGATTCGCTTAGGTGAAGCTATTTGTGGCGGAATACAACCGAATGGTGAAGCTATAGTTGAAACAAACGGTTCAGCATCAGATTTATCACACTTCCTGGACCGAGCGGCCTGTAATCCTAGTCTCGGACTCCAATCTTAAATAGGAAAACTCTTAAAGGGAAAACAATTGATGCATTAATAATCCTTCCGAGTCTCCGGGGCTCCGTAATAAGTCTCCAAAGCCATTCTAAGCCCGCTTTTTCCATCCACTTTGGAGGAAGTTTGGATAACCCCGCGGTGTAGCGGAAAGTACCCCCTACTGCCATTGCTCCCCCGATATTCAGGCCTTTAAGATTTTTATAGAGCCAAATCTCCTGCTTGGGATTACCAAATGCCACAAAGAGAAGTTGGGGGGAAAATTTATTTATCATAGAAACGGCCTCTTTTTGCAAAGACTTATCATTTTCACCTAGCGGTTGACCATCTTTATTTAGTTTAGGACCGGAAAAGGTTTCTATTCTTATTTTCTTGTAATTCAATTTCAGTCTATCCGCCGCTTTTTGGGCTTCCAATGCCTTTCCACCTAAGAAAAATACCCTCCAACCTTTTTTGTTAGCCAATTCTATTAGATTATGAAAAAGGTTTCTGCCCGGAATAATGTTTATCGGCTTTCCATATAGAAACCTTGAAGCATAATTTAAACCTACTCCATCCGGAATAGAAAAATCCGAAGAGTTAAGGGCAAGTTTGAGTAATGAATTGGATGTTGAAGCCAAAACAAGTTCAGGATTTGGGGTTACAATATAAAATCTATAATTATGGGTTATATTGTCTCTCACGTTTGCTAGCAAACGGCCCACCTGAGTGCTAAGGACTTTAATTCCTAATATATTGACGTGATTTTGGGACGTTTCGTTAGTAATTTTCATTAATTTTTTGTAAAATTTTTACCATCTATCTTATAATTCAGAGTTTTTGTATTACTGGCTCTACTTTTCCCGCATTTCGATTTATCCTATATTAATTGATATATTTTGCTGACAATTCTGTCATTTTCACTATTAATATAATTAAACTACAGGGTAAATTTATTAAAACAAAATTACTTTAAATACACATTTTTGAGCAATTTATTAGCTCTTTTTTTTGCTTTAATTATAATCATTTATCCTCAATCTATCCGCAATTATTTACAGAATATTATTAATACTATAAGAAAAATACCTTAGCTCGCCAAATTATTCTATTTCCCGGGGCATCGGACTTTATATCATCTCTCATATTATTGATATATTTTACCTATAATACAAACTCTTCCCTATTTATAGATATACCCTATATTATCTTTTGTTGGTAATACTCCTCTTCCAAAGCTCAATGTTTTCAAGCACCAGCCCTGTGCCCCGGACAACGCAGAGTAGCGGCTCGTCCGCAACGTGCGCGGGAACGCCGGTCTCTTCCGTCATGAGTTTATCAAAATTCCTGAGCGTCGAAGTTCCGCCGCTCATTACAATCCCCTTATCTATAATGTCCGCCGCCAGTTCCGGCGGCGTATCTTCTAAAACTGCTTTAACTCCTCCGATTATTTGCATTAGAACAGGTTTAATAGCTTCGCAAATTTCGTTGCTGGTTATGACTACGCTCCTTGGGAGTCCAAAGACCAGATCGCGTCCGGAAATTTCCAATTTCTCCTCCTTGGCCAGAAGGGTTGCCGAGCCGATTTTGAGCTTAATGTCTTCCGCAGTAGTATCCCCCACAATTAAATTATGCTTCTTTTTAAGATGGCTTTGAATAGCTTCGTCGATCTTATTCCCGGCCACGCGTACCGATTTGTGAGTAACAACGCCTCCTAGCGAAATTACGGCAGCCTCGGTAGAGCCTCCACCGATATCGACAATCATGTGCCCCGAGGGAGCGGAAACGGGTATTCCTGCCCCAATCGCGGCCGCCAGAGGTTCATCAATCAAATATGCATGCGCGGCACCGGCGGAAAGAGTCGCGTCAAGAGCGGCTCGCCTCTCAACTTGAGTGCACCCTGCAGGCACGCAGACCATGACTTCAGGCTTAAAAAACTGGAATCTGCCCGTAACTTTGCCTATAAAATACCTGAGCATGGCCTCGGTTACCTGATAGTCAGCGATAACACCGTCTCGCATGGGCCTACTTGCGATCAAGGCTTCCGGGGTCCTCCCCAGCATCAATTTTGCCTCCTCTCCCACAGCAACAACTTTGTTATCCTCAGAAGATATAGCCACAACCGTCGGTTCGTTTACGATTAAACCTACCCCGGCTACCCAAACCAGAGTATTGGCAGTGCCGAGATCAATAGCAATATTTTTCCTAAGCATGGATGTTCACCCGACAGCGGGATAAAAGGATTATAACAGATCAGATAAACGCCAAGTCTGGTATAATAGACTATGGCTAGAATCCGCCTCCTTGCCTTTATCGTAAGTATATTAATAGTTGGTACGGTCGGGGCTTTTGTGTCATATTATGCCAGAGGCTACAGATTTGATTTTAGAAGTCTTAAATTCCAGCCAAACGGAATCCTGGTAATTAAGTCGGAGCCTGACGGAGCTTCGGTACTGATTGACGGTAGCCTGAAAACTGCCACAAACGCAACAGTCTCACTCTCCCCCGGTGTTTACGACGTCGAAGTAAGGAAGGACGGTTATTTTAGCTGGTACAAACGCCTGACAATTGATAAGGAGATTGTGACCCAGGCTACTGTCTCACTTTTTAGGAACGTTCCATCCCTTTCCCCCGCAACTTTCTCTGGAGCCTCAAACCCCTTAATGTCACCCGACGGGGGCAAGATTACCTATACTGTTCTCCCCGGTGACGGCGTTACTGATGATAAAATCGGTCTTTGGACACTCGACACGTTCTCGCTCCCTTTAGGATTTTCCAATGACCCGAGGCGAATTACAGACGGGGACCTGACAAACGCCAGTTATTCGTTTTCACCTGACGGCAGACAGATAATGCTAACAACATCAAACGGTATATCTGTACTCGATACCGGTTTATTTACCCCTCAAAATCAAAGGGTAAACATTGCAAGCCAGAAGGCCGCAACTATTACGGAATGGCAACAGGAAAAGTCGGTAAAAGATACTAGCCTAATTAGGAATTTGCCGCCAGAACTAACCGACATTTTAACCCGCAAAACCCGCGATTTCGTTTTTTCTCCGGACGCAAACATGATCCTTTATACCGCCAGCGGCTCGGGCACTTTATCGGATAACTTAATAAAACCGCTCCCCGGGGCCTCCACCCAAAAACAGGAAAGGGCAGTTCAAAGTGGTCATACCTATATTTATGATATCAAAGAAGATCGTAATTTTTTGATAACAAATCAAGAAGTAATACTAAACAGTCAACAGTTAACAGTTAATAGCTCACAAACTCCGGCTTTGCGCTGGATGTCTACCAGCCGTCAGCTCTTGCTGGCCCAACCCGGGCAGGTAGTAATTATGGATTATGACGGAACAAATAAAGAAACCGTCTATTCGGGTTCGTATATAGGTTCCTTTGCTTTCCCGTTCAATAATACAACAAGACTTCTAATTCTGACCAACCTGGGAGCCGGAACGGCATCCCCTAACCTTTACACACTCACAATCAAGTAAGCTCCGATCGTGATATAATTTAGCTTGAGGCTCGTTAACTTGCCCTCGTAGCTCAACGGACAGAGCAGACCCGTCCTAAGGGTAAGATGGAGGTTCAATTCCCTCCGAGGGCACAACCGGGGTGTAGTGAATCGGTATCACGTTACGTTCGGGACGTAAAGACACTGGGTTCAATTCCCAGCACCCCGACCCGAGAAATTATTATGAGAGGACTTCCGCAATCTGTTTGAGCATGGAGACAACTACGGGTGCCGAAAGGAGGCTAACTGAAAGTGTTCCATTGTCGTCCTTTATTGTCCAGGGCTTTTCTATAACTTGAACCCTACCTTTATTCAGCTTGAAAGAATATTCCGGAGTTATTTCATAATCGTCGAAATATTTTAAAGAATCGGCCTGGGCAACATGATTTCTCAAAAGGATTTTCGGGATTCCATGAAGCGCAAAAGCTTTTCTTAAAATTTCCTCATCTTTATTCAAGCGGTCGCGGATCGGGCCAATCCCAAGGCTATCCCCTTCTTTGGGCTCCATCCGAAATCCCCCGCTGCAACGCGGGCTGTCACAGAGCAAATAGAACTGTTTGGTTTTTGCATCATACTGATACTTATTGGTAATAAGTAGCTTAATATTCCTGGTATTTTTGCAATTGGGGCAAACTACACGGTATTTAATTCTCTCATCGATTACAGACTCGGGAATATCAATCAGAATAAACATGTCAGGATCATCCCTATAGCCGATCAAATCGCGAAAATATAGAGAATAGGAAACCTGATCCAGCTCCCTCGGGAGTCCGTCAATAAATATTGTTTTGCCTTTAAGGTCTTCAATGGTCAGCTTCAGAAGCGCCAGAATAAACTCGGTTGGCAGTAATTTTGACTGGGACCTGCCTGTCAGAGCATTGCAAGCATCCTCAAACGAAATATAGCCTCTATAGAGACTTTTGAGGCGGTCATATTTTTCCGATTTCTTAAAATTATCCCAATCCGAACTTACATTACGGACAACGTCGCCAATCGAAACCAGCGCGACTTTGTCAGCGCCAAAAATTTCCGTAAAAATCTGGGAATAAGTTCCTTTTCCGGAGTTTTTCTTGCCTATAAGGTAGGCCACAAAAGTATTTTTGTCCAAATACTTTTTGATCGTGCGAATTTCGTCCCCCGCTTTCGCTTCGAAATAAGCGCTGCGGCCTGAGGGGCTATTAATGTCAAACTTTTTGGTTAAACCATTAACTTTTGTGCCGACTACAGGGAATTCCAGGCCTTTCATCGGAGCAATTGTACAAATTTTTCCTTTTCTGTGAAAGGACCAATTATGGCCAGGTTCAATTTTGCAGGAACGAAAAGCTTTTTAGCTTCAGTTAGGACATCTTCAATAGTGACTTTGTCGACTTTTTTGTAGACCTCCTCGGGAGTCAACATTTCTTTGGCAAATAATGCCTGATCGGCAAAAAAAGCGGTTACATCTTTAGTGTCTTCCAGCGCCAATGCCAGATGGCCTTTAAGATACTCCTTGGCTTTCCGGAGCTCCGGTTTTCCAATGGGCTTAGCCCCTCCCGCAAGCTTATATTGCTCTTCAAGTATTATTTTTACCGCCTCAGGTGCTTTATCTACGCTTACGCCTGCGTATGTAGAAAGGTAGCCCACCTCCTGATATCTGTCTACTCCAGTCCTGATTGAATAGGCCAAACCCCTACGTTCCCGGACTTCTATAAACATTCTGGAACTCATACCGCCACCTAAGATTGTTGCCAGGAGACTCTGGGCAAAGCGCCCTTCATAATTACGGCCCTCGGATATAAAACCCAATATCAAATGCGCCTGCTCTGACTTTTTAGTTTGAAGTTTTAATTGAGACTTGGCTTGTTTATTTTTGAAATTTTGGAAATTAGAATTTGATTGAAACTTGGAATTTGGAAATTGGAAATTCTGAAAATACTTTTCTGTTAGTTTCTTTGAAATATTTTCAGTTATTCCCCCAACCACCGATACCATCATTTGATCAGGATGATAATGTATCAATCTATATCGCAGAAAATCATTTCTTTTAATCGCTTTAACGGTTTTCTGGGTCCCCGCCGTGTCCCAACCCAAGGGGTTCCCTGCAAAAGCCAGTTCTTCAAAAACATCGCCGATATGCATCATGGGCGTGTCTTCATACATGGCAATTTCTTGGATAATCGTGCCTTTTTCTCTTTCAATCTCTTCCGGTTTTAATAGAGGATTTAAAACCATATCGGCTAACACGTCCATTGCGGTTTCGATGTTCCCTACCCTGGTTTTAATATAAAAATTTGTCCAGTCTTTACTAGTTCCGGCATTAAATTCACCACCAATGGAATCCACTATCTCGGAAATTGCCTTGGCGCTGGGGCGTTTTTTACTACCCTTAAAAACCATATGCTCCAGAAAGTGGGAAATGCCGCTAACTTTTGCTTCTTCGAAGCGCGATCCCGTTTTAACCCAAACAGTGACTGTAACCGATTCAAGCCCCGGCATGGGAACTGTCAGAAGCCGAAGCCCCGAGCTTAAAGTCTGTAATTTGTAATCCATTAAAGCCTATTTTACCACGAGGATTTCATAAATCAGAGTGGCCAATTAGCGTTTGACACCAACATATACTTCCACACGGTTTTCTTTAGCTTTAACAATGGCATTAGTCATAGGGATCGCCTTGTCCCCGCCACCAGCTTGATGAATTATTAAAGTTTCGTTCAGGAGGGAAATAAAATTGGCATGGTTAAGAAGAATGTCAAATATGCCTTTACTATTTTTGGAAGAAACGCCCGTCGCCTCCCCGTCATATAGAACCCGTGACCTGTCTTGAACCAGCACATGGATGCTTTTGTCAGTCATTTTTGATGTCGGCGGTTCCGCCAATATAGAGGAATTTTTCCTCGGGAACGCTGTCAAACTTACCCCGCAATATGCCTTCAACGTCGTCAACAACCGTTGTTACGGGAACAAATTTACCGCCAAGCCCTCTTTGGTTCTCGACAACAAAGAATTGCTGAGTCATAAAGTTTTTAATCTTCCTCGACCTCGCATAAATTACTTGATCGCTGCTCGGGAGTTCTCCTTCCCCCACAAGAGAAACTATTCTTTCAAGTCCTTGAGCTTCTTTTAGAAGCGCTTTGGCCTCAAGTGCAATGCCGTAGTGCTTAAGGCCTACTATTTCGTTATTAAGAGCCGAGGAAGTTGAGGCGATGATGTCGACGGCAGGATGTATTCCTTCCTGGTAAACCTGTCTGGACAGGACCACTATTGAATCAAGATAAGGGTAAATTGCCTGCACTGCATGGTCCAGTAGGTCGTCGGCGGGAACATAAATAGCTTCAATTGCGGAAATCATGCCGCCCTGAGTTGAGGTCAGTCTTTCGTGAAAGGCTGCCATTTCGGCTTCAAGCGTAGCCTGATAACCATCCTCGGAAGGGATAGTATTTGTCAGAGTGGAGAGCTCATTGCCTGCCTGGGCATACCTAAAGACATTGTCAATAAAGAACAGAACGTCTTTTTTAAGGTTGTCGCGGTAATATTCGGCCAATGTTACTCCCGAAAAAGCCGACAAGAACCTGATGGCCGGGTTTTCACCCATCGATCCAAAAACCAGGGTCGAATTTTTTATTGAACCGCTGGCTTTTAAAGCCTCATAAAGTTCAAGTCCCTCGCGGCTACGCTCTCCGACCCCGGCAAACACGGAAACATTGGACTCCGACTTTAGGTTGACAATATTATGCAAAATTTCGGTTAATAGGAGTGTTTTACCTACTCCCGCACCGCCGAAAAGGCCCATTTTCCCCCCTTTAAAAACAGGGGCAAAAAGATCGATCACTTTTATACCAGTCTCCAGGAATTTTCGGTCGGACACAACATGGTCTCCGAGATCCCCGGTTTTATAAATCGGCATGCGGGATTCGCTTTTAAGCTCCCCCAAGGCGTCAAGTGGGGAACCAAATGCATCAACCACCCTGTTAAGAAGCATTGGCCCTACCGGAAACATCGGGGGGGATCCTGTATTAACCAGTTTATCTCCCCTTTTAATACTCCGGTTACTGCCATACGAAAGGCAATAAAAACGGTTTGTCGTGGAAGACTGATAAACCTCTATTTTTACGTCGGGAGCACCGGGTAAAACCAGAATATCATGTAGAGCAGGCTTTATGCCTCTAAATTCTACTTCTACTACCTGACCTTTAACGCCGATTATTGTTCCCTTTGATTCTTCCATAAATTCCTTTCAGCCTTATGTTCCCCAAAGATGAAAACTACCAAACATGCTTTGCTGCTTTTTATCGGCAATGTAGTGGGTCATCTTTAAATGATCCAGTCGTACCTTTTTTAGCTCGTCTTTGACCTTTTCCCCCGCTTTGTCCATAGAAATCATTCTTGAGGAATATTTGGCAAGTTGAGATTCCCTAAGCGCCTGTTCAAAAGTTGATGTAAACATCTCCCCTTCAAAGAAAGCCAAAATTTCGCTAAGATCCGGTTCAAACAAGTATTTGGTAATTTTGGCGCCCGGTTCCTCTTTGCCTAGCTCAGTTTCGGCGGCAATTGTAGCAGTTACGGGCTCCTGATATGCCAGATTTCTGAATTTGCCGTAGAAAATGTGAATCTGCTCATAACTAACCAGGTGCCTGGTGATTAGAGCCAGATCCTCCTGGCTATCGCCATAGTCGGGATAGTCAAAATAAGTATAAGGACGCCTGGGTTCCGCGGACAAAAACAGACTCAAACCGAACTTGCCGATAATGGTTACCTCGGTGTTTTTGGCCCGCACCTCGGTTAGGAAACTACTGAATACCCGGCTTATAATGTCTCCATAAAGACCTGCATTTGATGCAACAAACACTGAGGCTGTTTTACCGTTGTGAGCCAGAAAAGTAACAAGACCCTTGCCTCCCCGTGATCTTCCGATGCGCGCCACCTCTCGTTTCTGGGAATTTCTAAGCTCCCTGAAAATTGCATCAATCGAGGCCAAAAAATCCCTGCTGGTGACCACTCCCGCGCGGATCCGTTTCATTCTTTCCGATGAGACTTCGGAGTATGCTTCGGTCAAGCTAATGAGCATGCTCAGAGTTTCTATCCTGTCGTTTATTTCTTTTTTTGTCATAATAGCTCAAAAGGCCCGGAATTATCCCTAATGTTAAGAACCAAATCCTCAAGTTTTTGAGATTTTGCTATAACATTATCAACATTTAACCTAAATGCATCTTTCTTCATATAACTATCTCGGAATATATCAATAATTTGTTTCATTTTTGCAATTTCGGTTTCACGCCATACTCCGCCCATAATCGCGGCTACAACAAAAATACTGACGTTCAGTGGAACCACCACTTCGGTTGGCTGATTAAAAAACGCAATCAGTCTGTCTCCCGTAGCTATACTTTTCAAAGTCTTCTCGGAAAGCTCCGCCCCAAAATGCAAAAACTGCCTGAGTTTTTCCAGCTCTACCAAAAAGGCAGCCAGCTGCCGGCTAACGTCACGGAGGAGTCCCGTCTGAGTCTGAAAACCAACACGGGTAACCGATAAAAAAGGGTTTACCGCCGGGTGCCTGCCCAAATTAGCGTATTCCGTATCAAAAAAAAGGTGTCCATCTGTCATTGACATAACATTTGTCTGAATAAATCCAGCCAGATCTCCAAGGATTGTGTCAACTACAGGCAGAGCCGTAATTGAGCCTTTAACAAACTTGCCTGCCCGCTCCAAGAGTCTACTGTGGACATAAAAAATATCTCCGGGGTATGAATTCCTGCCCGGAAACCGTTTTCCCAGAAGGCTTATTTCTCTATAATATTTTGCGTGGGTTGAGAGGTCGTCCAATATAAGAACCACATCGCGGCCCAAATCCCTAAAATACTCGGCAATGGTCATAGCAACATAGGGATTAATAAATATGAGTCCCGGAGAGTCGGAAGAACCCGAGGCTACCATCACAATATTTTTGTCTACCCCCCATCTTTTAAAATAGGCTATAAATCTCCTGATCGAAGTCCGTTTCTTGCCTATTGCCGAGTAAACACAAATATTGCCATGGGAAGCCTGATTGACAACAGTCTGCAGTAGGAACGCGGTTTTGCCCGTCTTTTGGTCGCCGACCAGAAGCTCCCGCTGTCCCCTCCCCAGTGGAACAACCAGGTCAACGATGGGTACCCCGGTAACAAGGGGTTCACGAATAACTTCCCTGTTGAGGATCTTATCGGGAATTCGCTCGATAGGATGGTAAACGGGGTTGGCCATAACAAAAGGTTCAGTGAGTGAATTCCCGAGTGGATCAATAACCTTGCCGAGAAGTTCCGGTCCAACCGCCACATCCAAAAACTTTCCGGTTCTTCCGACCTTTGAATCGACCTTAACCTCCCCCTTGCCCAAAAGGAGAACCTCGACGTGCTCGTTCATAGCAATAACCTGCCCCATCTCTCCATTGTCAAAAATGACTATTTCGTCTATCCGGGCATCAGGTAGCCCCTCCACAAATGCCAGAACATGAATAATTTCGACAACGGTACCAATCTCACTGGTGTCGCGGAGGGCTTTTTCAAAAGTAAGCATAATTAGTTAGTAAAGTACTGGTTAACCAGGGTTAACACCGAAAAGTTTTTTATTTTGCCCTTATACTCAATTACAGCGCCGCCCAGGACGGTTTTATCAATTACAATATCGAGAGCCACTCCCTCGCCTATATTCTGCCGCACCCAGGTATAAAACTTACCTACTGCCTCCAAATTAGGTTCAAAAGCAATCCTAAGCCCTAAATAGGTAAGGCTATTTATTTTTGCCTTAAGCTCAATTAGGAGTGCAGAATGGTTGCCCCCCTTAACGGCTTGCCCGATCGCGTAGGCAGTTTTGGCGCGCACTCCAGTTTCGAGGGTATGGTCAAAGTCGGCCTCGCCGATTTTATAGAGTGAGCGCTCAAGAGTCTCCACCTCGGCAACCAGCAAATTAGCTTCCGCTCGTGTACGGGCAAGTGAATTAACTATTTCAGAACAGGTTTTGTCGTTTTGCATCTTCGAGAGATTTAATAACCAGATCTTCGTGAGCCCGGAGATCAATGGACTTGCCGAGTACTTTTTTGGTAACGTCAATTAGAACTTCTTTTGCCTGAGAATCAATTTGGCTTATTTTTGCCTGCTTGTAGGATTGAACCTCCTTCTTAACTTCATCAAACTCGGCGTCGAGAACTCTCTCTGCGGCATCTTCAGTGACAAGAACTCTTTTTTCAAGCTCTTCTTTAAATCGGCTCACCTCCAGAAGCGCCTCATTTTTAAATTCGACAGCAATTTCGGCGGCAATTTTCTGGATTTCCTCGCCGTAAGCTTGAACAATAATACTTAAGGCCTTAATTTTAGCCTCTTCGACTATGGCCCTCCCACGCTTTCTGGCTCTTTTTAGTTCAATGTTCGGATTTTTCATTTTGTATTCATTCGTGCTTACATTTCATTCTAGCAAATTCCGTCCCGTCATGGCCTCGGGTTTTGCTATACCCAAAATTGTAAGAATCGTCGGGGCTACATCCCCCAGGGTACCGCCGGTAATGGTCTTTACTTTACCCTGATAGGCGGCACTAACAAAAATAACCGGAACGGGATAGTTGGAATGATCTGTATTTACTTCCCCCTGGCTTGTTGTAAAAAAATATGAGCCGGGAGGATATGTTAAAAGTTCTTCCCCGTTGCCGTGATCCGCAGTAATAACCAAGGTCCCTCCAATCGCTAATACCGCCTCAAACACCTCACCAACGGCCGTATCGACTACTTCTACCGCCCGTATAGTAGGCTTAATTTGTCCGGTATGGGCTACCATATCAACATTGGCAAAATTTATAACAATAAATTTATATTTGTCCTTGCTTAGCACTTTTTTAACTTCATAAGCAAGTTCGAGTACCGACATTTCAGGTTTTTTGTCATAAGTTGCAACTCGTGGGGATGGAACTATTAAAGTATCTTCCAGCCGGAACTTCTCTTCCCTTTGACCGTCAAAGTAGTATGTTACAAACCTTTCCTTTTCGCTTTCTGCCATATGCATTTGAGGAATATTTGCCCCTGCCAGTGTTTCCGCAAGTCCATTCTTAATAACCTCTGGGGGGAAAGCAACACCGCTAACCGGCAAATTTTTTTGATATTGAGTCATTGTCACAAAAAACAAATTAGAAGGGAGCCTTCCGCGGGCAAACGGTTCGTTCTTTTGAACTTCGGAGCCTGTATCTGCATGTTTTTGACCGTATTTAACGGCATAAGGGTCAAATTCCCAAAAAATATTGGCTTTTGTAAAATCGGCAACGGTTAGGGCCATGGTTAATTGCCGCGGCCGGTCAATTCTGAAATTAAAAAATATTACCGAATCACTGTCCCCAATTGTCGCGGTTGGCGCACCCTGACTATTTAAAATGACTGTCGGCTCAACAAACTCATCTGTTTTGCCTGCTGCATAAGATTTTTGAAGGGCTTCCGAGGCGGAAGTAGCGGTTTGACCTTTGCCGCGCACCAGAGCTTCAAATGCCGCCTGTGTTCTGTCCCATCTTCGGTCTCTGTCCATTGCATAGTACCGGCCCATAATTGTCGCTATTACCCCAAGGCCGGCACCGTCTACATGTTCTTGAACTTTTTTAATGATTGTAAGACCCTCGCTGGGCGGAGCATCCCGCCCGTCGGTAAAAAGATGGAGGTAGACATCCTTGACACCCTCTTTTTTGCAAAAATCAAGAGTGGCATAAAAATGATCCATAGCGGAATGGACCTCGCCGCTACTTACAAGACCTATTATGTGCATCTTTGATTTAGTTAAAGCGGTATGAGCGGCCGCATCTCTTAAAGCTTTGTTCAGAAAAAAATCCCCGTCTTTGATTGCCTTACTTATCCTTTTAAGGTCTTGAAGAACAACTCGACCAGCCCCAAGGTTTAGGTGCCCTACTTCGGTATTGCCTACTTCATTTGCAGGGAGTCCAACCGACTCGCCCGAAGCAACAAGCTCCCCATTCGGGTAGAGACTAACGAGTTTATCCATATTGGGTGTTTTTGCCTGCGAAATTGCATTGCCTGGAGATTCAGGTGCAATACCCCAGCCGTCTAGGACAAGGAGAACAACGGGACTAACTCTCCCCGGCCCAAGTTTTATTTCGGGCTTGCCTAATTTAAATAAATTATCAAAAAGTCCCATATTAAAGAGTTAAAATTAAGTAACCTATTCCTAAGCCTGCGGCAACTATAACAATCGTTAACAAAATATGTAAAATCAATCCAAACTCAATCGTCCTGCTGGACAACGGATTTCTGCCTATAGCCTCAACTCCGGCTTTTGCAATTCTCCCGAAGTAAATAAACCCTAATCCGAAACCTGTAATAACCATTAGTGCCGCAGTTAAATACCTTAAAGTTGCAAGAGGGCTTATCTGAGCCGAGAGGAGGCCTTCACGAATCGACCGGAACAAATCTGTTTGGTTGTCGGAAATGCCAATCGTGGGATGTATGGATATGGAAACCAGTATTTGCCCTATTTTTATTTTGTCAGAATCGGAATAGTCGCCCTGGGCGATTCCGAGAACATAACCATTATGAATTGCCAGCTGTCCCACACCAGGATTTGTCGAGGTCGTTATAAAATCCCCAACCTTAATACTCCCCGAGACACTTGTCACGTTTACTACTACGCTGCCAGTAGTATTAACCAGTCTTCCGCCCCCAGGAAGCTCGACAGAACCTATGGGATTATCGTTGATTACCCCGTACATTCCTGAGTCATATGAGTTTGAACAGGGAGCGTAACCGCTCTTGATAGAGCAAACAATGTCCCCATTTTTAGCTGTTTGGTCGGCGATGGGTACTGTTAGCGCCACGCCTGAAATTGGGCTTACCTGTGCGTGCAAATGTTTTGGAAAGGAAAGTAAAAAACAGGTAAAAAGAAAATATATAACCGGCAGGTATTTTTTCATTTTTTATATAATCTGTTTTTACATTTTAGGGTTGGTTTTCTCATAAAAGCAATAGCCTTTAATCGAAAATCGAATATTATGACTAAAAGAGGCTTGACAGTTAATCTGATTAATGACTTAATAAATATGGACAAATTGATCGTAATTGTCCAAGAAAATGACTCAATTTCCTGCCCTAGCCTCGATTCAAGATGCAGCAAAGCTCCTTAACGTGTCTACAAAGACTCTTCGACGCTGGGAAGCCCGGGGTGTTTTAGTACCCGTTCGTACTGTTGGTGGCCACAGGAGATACGAGTTGGATAAGATTCGAGAGTTGAAAGGCAATAGAAAACACATCCGTCTTTCCCCTACTCCTCAACAAGTTACCGTTCCTGAACCTCTGGATATCCCGGTTCTTTACAAAGGCCTGCACGTCGACCAGAAGAAAGCTTTGGCAGTTGGGGCTAAAGTGATTATCTTAACCTTGGTCTCCTACGGAATTGTCAGGTTTACCCCACCCGAGATGGTCAATGCGCTAAGTTCAAAGATGCTAGGCCAAACCATATCAAGCAACATAGGCAGCGCTTCTGCAATGGAAAACGCCCAAGGATCAGTTCTGGCTGCCGCAACTTCGAACACAGCACCAACATTTAACATCAATATTGAATCGGCTTTTAAGGACAATTCGATCTTCACAAAAGATGTAGAAGTCGACGGAAACCTAACATTGAAAAGTAAGATTATAGGTAATGTTGATTTGACCGGTAATGTAATTGTCGGTGGTAACAGTATCACAACAAGTCAAAATATATTTAACCTACTCAACACGACCGCCACTACCCTAAACATCGGAGGCGCTGGAACCACAATTAGCATCGGCGCGACCACAGGAAATACAACCGTAAATAATAATTTGAATGTCAAAGGAACCGAAACGGTAACAGGAGCAGCAACCATAACAGGCTCAGAAACGGTGGGGGGAAAGCTCACGGCTTCCGGCGACCTGAGCGTAGCCGGAGCCACAGCTTTGGGGGGCGCCGAGACGGTTGCCGGTAAGATCACTGGCTCGGGAGACTTAGCTATTTCAGGTGCAACAAGCTTGGGAGGGACCGAAACAGTCTCAGGAAAAATAACCGGCAGCGGCGACTTGGCAATTTCGGGCAATGCTACATTCGGCAACATTACCTCCATTAACGGAGTTGCCTATTCCTTCCCTACGACTCAAGGGGCTGCAAGCACTCTCCTGACCGACGACGGAAGCGGAAACCTGACATGGACCAACCCTAGCCTTGGTGCTTTTTCCGGAGTTCTCGCTATAGCCAACGGCGGAACCAATAACTCGGCCGCCTACACAGCAGGCTCGGTTATATTCTCCGACGGAACAAAGCTGACCCAGGATAACGCCAATTTTTTCTATGATTCAGCAACAAAAAGGCTCGGGATCGGAAACGCAGCGCCGGGGGTAGCTTTGGATGTAACGGGGGCAGGCAGGTTCTCCTCTACTCTCACTGCCAGTAATGGCCTAACCTTAACTACAGGAGCCCTAAACCTGACTTCAACATCAGGCACCGCAAATCTGACCTCAACAGCAACCAGCGGGAATTCATACGCTTTAACAAACACTTCCCTAAACACCGCAAGTTCAAGTTTGGCCAGTTTTACTTTTCAAAATAACAATACTGCCGGCGCAGGAGTTGCAGTAAATGGCATAAGCGTCGTAGCTACCGGCTCCACTCCGCTTTCTGGAACAAACACAGAAAATTTAATTAACTTAAGCGGAACCACGCTTGGAAACAATACATTTAACGGAGTTAACTTCGGCAACGGTTTAAACAATTACGTTCAAGGCACAAACTTTACGGTGACCGCGGCCGGAGCCGAAACTTTGGCCTCGACAATTACAACAAGTCAAAGCAACCTGGTAACAACTTCTACTGACGGGGTGGTTGCAATAAATACTACAGCAGCAACAGCAGGAGTGCCTGTGCAGATATCTCCCCGGCTCAGGCTCTCCGGAACTGTCTGGGACACCGGCGCTGTAGCTTCCAGAGTCGACAGCTGGAAAATTGAGAATGTACCGACTTCGGGAAACCCGGGCACATCACGGCTGGTTTTTGGCCGGGAATATAACGGCGCAGGTTACACCGAAGTGCACAGCGTGGACAGCAGCGGCAATGTGATTACAAACGGAAATGTAGCGGTTAACGGCGGCAGCCTGACAACAACCAGCTCAACTGCAAACATATTTAATTCAGCTACAACTATCGCGCTTGGGAACGGAAACAGCGCAACAACCTTAAATATCGGCAGCGGCAGCGGCGGCAATGTTCTTAACCTGGCAGGAACAGGCGCAACCGGAACCGATACAATAAATTTAGGCACGGGTGGAACTAATCCGGACACTATCAATATAGGTAACAGTGCATCAACTACGACCATAAATCTAACCAGAGGAGGTTCAGGTAACATAGTTTTTACAGGTTTTAACTGCAACGGCTTCAGTAACGGCGGAAAACTGACTACCGACACCCTTGGGAATGTAGAATGCGCAAATGATATAACAGCAGCCGGAAGCGGAACCAACTTCTGGCAGCAAAATGCGGAAGTTTTAACTCCGTATATCCCCACCCTTGATGTTACGACCGGTGGTACGGCAACCGCATCTGCCCTATTCCATGCTTATGGTATAGAAATGCCTACCAGCAACATCGCATCCCTGACGAGTAGCACTATAACAACAGGCAGCGTTTTACATGCAACTGCGTCAGCAATAACTCACGGCAGTATCGTCAAGCTTGGTGAGGGTGGAAACCAGATTTTTGACGGAAACGTGCTCTATGCCGACATTGATCATTCAGGTGGCGGCGGAGGAGTTTTTACAGGCAACTTTTTGAAATTTGATAACAACCAATCCACAAAATTCACTGTAGGCAGCACCGGTCTTATGACAACGGTAGGAGGAGTAAATATAAGCGGCGCCAATTCGACGATTGATACCAGTAGTCACACTCTCACTTTAAACCTAGGGTCTGACTCAACCGGAGATATTTATTACAGAAATGTCTCGGGGAATCTTGCCAGGCTGAATATCGGCTCTGCAGGACAAACACTTGTAGTTTCAGGGGCGGGTATCCCCTCCTGGGTTGGCGGCAGCGGGGTCTCAGGATCGGACGGCTGGTGGCAAAGAAACTCCGGAGTCGTTGCTCCTGTTAATATTACTGATGACTTGGTGATTGGAGCTGCAGCAACAAGCTCTGCCAAATTCCAGGCATTCGGAGTTGAAAATGCCACAGGGAACGTTGCCACTCTAACTTCGAGTGTTATTAATTCAGGCTCAGTTCTTTACGCCACAGCTTCGGCAATAACAAGCGGCAATATAATAAAACTTGGCCAGGGTGGAGACTCGGCATTCTCCGGCAATGCAATTTATGCAGATTTGGACCGCACGGGCGGCGGAGGAGGAACTTTCACGGGAAACTTCCTAAAGTTTGACAATGCCCTGACAACGAGATTTACGGTTAGCGCATCGGGCAATATCGCAGTCGCAGCCGGCAGCGGGCTTGATACGATTAGCGCGGGAACGCTGAACCTCGGAACGTCAACCGCCAACGCTGTTTCCATCAGTAAAAGCGGTGTAACAACCACGGTTAACGGCGCCCTGACCTCATCTCAAACATTAACAGCCAGTAACGGACTTACTTTAACAACAGGAGCACTTAATCTTACCTCTACTTCAGGCATCACAAGCCTCACCTCAACTGCAACCAGCGGCAACGCATTCGAGTTTATCGACAATTCCCTGAATACCGCAGCCGCGAACCTTCAAAGCCTGACGTTTAAAAATAACAACACAGGGGGCGCAGGACTTTCCGTTAACGGAATTAATGTAGCTGCTACGGGCTCTACCCCAACAGGCGGAACCAACACCGAAAATTTAATTAACCTAAGTGCAACCGCTCTGGGAAGCAACACTTTTAACGGGATTAACTTCGGCAACGGCTTAACAAACTATATTAACGGAACAAACTTCTCCGTAACTTCGGCAGGGTTAGGAACTTTTGCCGGCGGACTTGCCGTAACCGGAGGCAATACAACTGTAACAAATAATATCTTGCCGGCTGTTACCGATACAAGTAATATCGGATCTTCCTCATCTGTTGAGTTTAATAACATTTTTGCTAAAGCCTTTACTCAAAATAATTTCTCTGTATGCGATACAAGTGGCAACTGTGGCGCTGTCGGCAACTTCTGGGGGCAGACAAATGGTGCTCTCTACCCCGTAAATAACACCGTAGATGTACTCTTTGGAGCAACAGCAGGTGCAACCGCAACGGCTTCAGCCCATTTTGCCTTCACAAACATAACAGGTGCAGGAGTTCCAACAGCATCAATTTCCGGAAATATCGCAAATGTAAGAACTTTTATAGACGGTAATGGCAATATTAGTAGTACAAACCGTAACAATCTAACTCTGGGGAATTCTGCAACCTATAACTTCACCGGCAACACCCTTCTTAACCCGAATGGAACGGGAAATGTAGGGATTGGAGTAACAGCCCCAGGAAGCATGCTCGAAGTTGGCGGTAAAGGTCAGTTTGGCCTGGCAGCAGCCAGTACAGCTCAACTTGTAGTTAACGGCGGTGCCAGCGGAGGAGATATGGTACAACTTGTCAGAACTTCCGGTGGATCACTCACCTACGGGTGGAATCTGGCCGGAAATAAAATGTCTTTTAATAATGTTACCGATAGCTTAGTTACTCTTCAAACATCCCACAGTGTAACAATGTCCAACACTTCTGAAGTTAATGTGGGTTTTGATTATGGAGCCTCAGACACACATACAGGAGACCAGGGCTTACTTAAAGGCAGTGATTCAGGGGGGGCGGGTGCTGATTCTGCAGGCGGAACTCTATACATTGCCTCGGGGCGAGGAACCGGTAATTCGACCCCGAGCACCTTAATCTTCCAGACACCGACTGCAGGAGTCTCCGGAACGACAAGGCAAACATTAAACACAAGGATGACAATTGATACTACAGGGAATGTTGGTATTGGCGACACTACCCCATCTAAACTCTTCGTTGTAGGAAACGGCGACCTTTTCCAAGTAGATTCAGCTGGCAATGTAAAGGGCCCAACTCTGGCCCTTGGGACGGGAACAATCGCGCCTACCGACAGACTTTTTGATATCAATACCTCTACCGCTTTAACTAACGCAGTAACATATACAGGAACTGCTCAAAGAACACTAACGGGAACCCTAACCGGCAACATTACCGACTATGGAGTTTTTAGTAGCGTGGCAATTAACGCCTCTGACGCCACATTTAATCATACTACTGCAGCCTTAGACGGAGATATTTCACTGACTAACGGAAAAACTACCGATAGCATGTATGGCGGACAATTCAATTCAAATGTTAATTCAAGTACCTTAGCCCCCGATACGAACCGCACAGCAACAACGTCTGCAGGAATATTTTCAGGGGCATTCAACAACTCTACAGGCACAGTTTTTCAACAATACGGAGTATTTTCCCAGACGGCTAATAGCGGAAATAACACGACAAGTACCGGTGTTTACGGCAAAGCCGCAAATGAAAACAATACCATGTCAAACGCTCTCGGGGTTCAAGGAGATGCAATTTCTGATAACGCTAGTTCAACCATTTCAAATGCTTATGGCGTGCAAGGGAATGTTATTAAGACTTTGGGAACTATAACTAACGGTTATGCAGGCTACTTTAATATAGGCACAGCTGTTACTACGGCATATGGCGTTTATGCAAACGTAACCGGAGCCGGAACAACAAATTATGGTGTTTATTCGAATGTTTCGGGAGCAGGAACAAATTACGCCGGCATCTTTATGGGAGGAAATGTGGGGGTAGGACTAACGAATCCGACTGACCTATTGTCGGTGAGCCAAACAACCACTACAGGCAAGGCTATAAATGTATCCCGGAATCTTGGATCCGCTTCCACAGACTCACCGATAGTCTCTATAAATCAACTAAACTCCGGCGACGACCAATATGCATTTGATGTAGAAAATATCGGCGGGGGTGGAGCAGCGAACATTAGTAACACAGGTTCCGCTATAGGTCTAAACCTTAATCAAGGCACTACCGGAACAGGTTTTGGAGTTAATATATTCAGTAACGTTGATGCAACGGTGAATAATCCTCTAGTTAATATCAACGTAGCAAATGCGGCATTTGATCAGCAGGCGTTTTATATATCTAACGCAGGCACAGCTAATGCCGAAAGGATAGATAATAGTGGATCCGCTACTGCTCTTTTCATTAGCGGAACGGGAACCGGAAATTTAGCTAACTTTGATACAACCAATGCCTCCGCCAACGGTCTTTTAATAGACGTTCAATCCAGCTCCAGTTCCCAATATGGTTTGAAAGTCACAAGCAACAACGGTTCCACAAACGGTTTGTACGTTCGGGCCGACGGCAATGTTGGAATTGGAACAATTACTCCGACAGCGCTTTTGGATGTAAACGGCAACGCTTCGGTTTCGGGAACTCTGGCATTCCACACAGGCACAGGAACAATTCAATCAACAACCTTCAGTCCCCTAGTTCTGGGTGGAACAACAACGGGAAACATAACTCTAAGTCCATCAAACGATATCGCAGGAGGATTTGTTGCTCCAAATGTTACTAATGTCAGCGATCTTGGCACCGCTTCCCTACTTTGGAGAAATATACGGGGAACAAATATCTTCCAAGGTGCGAACCAGGTCTGTGACAGTAGCGGAGCTCATTGTCTGGGGAACTCTCTACTCTGGCAGCTTAATAGTCTAGTCGTGTCTCCAGCCAACTCTACATACGACTTGACTGTTGGAGGAACTGCAACCGGGTCCGCATTCCAGGTGTTTGGCTTAGAAAAGGCGGCAGACTCCTCAAGCCGCATCGTAAAAATTAACTCAACGGTCATAACAACAGGGTCTCTGATTGAAGCCACATCAAGCGCCATAACCAGCGGCAGCTTCATTAAGCTCGGTCAAGGCGGGGATGCTGCCTTTAGTGGAGCCGGAATTCTTTTTGATTTTGCCAATACAGGTGGAGGAGGAACTAACTTTTCGGGTGACTTTATAGTTGCCAAGAAAGCCGGAAATATTATGTTTGATGTTGGTTCAGCAGGAAATGTGCAAGTTAACGGTGGAAGTATTACAACCACCGCAACGACTGCCAACGTTTTTAATGCAACGGCAACCACATTGAGTCTCGGGGGTGCGGCGACAACTGCTCTAAATATTGGTAACGGCAATTCTGCTATGGCTGCAATCAATATCGGAAGCGGCACCGGCGGTAACACCATAAACATCGCAGGAACAGGCGCTACAGGATCCGACACTGTTAATATCGGCACTGATTCAACAAGCGCAGATACTATCAATATAGGAAATAATACATCAACAAGTGCCATCAACCTAAATAGTGGAACGGCACCACAATTTTTCAGATCTTTGAACGCAACAGGGAAAGCCCAAAGCGGATCCTTTGTGTTTAAAGACGCTTCCCTTTCCTCAGGAGACATGATTTACGCAACATCTGCAGGTGCACTTAGTTCCGGTAACCTATTTAGACTTGGAACAGGAGGAAACACAAACTTTACGGGGAACGTTATACAGGCAGATATTGATAACACAGGGCAAGGCGGTCTTGGATTTACCGGAAACTTTTTGAAATTCAGTAACGGAGACTCAACGGTTGTTACAAATACCAAGTACACGCTAGACTCCGCGGGCAACGCTTCAGAATCAGGAACATTAACTCTTGGTAACGGGAGCACAATCCGCCCCGCGTTTGGCCCCCTGACTTTAAGTTACAAATCTGCTGCAGATACCTGGACAACAGGATTTACTTTAACTGACACAACCGGCAATGTAGGTATTGGACAAACAGCACCAACCAACAAACTTGAGGTTGCATTATCCTCAAACCAAATGGTACTTTTGGGCACCGGTGGAGTTGCCTCAGGTGTGGCGTTCGTAAACGGATCCATTCTTAGCCAAAATTCCCAATTCCAAATCACTGCTGCTACCGCTCCTATTTCATTTTATACAGGAAGTACTTTCGATACGATGACTCCCGGTACAGAAAGAATGCGACTTTCAAATGCGGGAGGCCTTTCTCTTGGAAATGCTATTGTTGGCACAGATCCGGGTGCAGGCAACGCAAGCATGTCCGGAACGCTAACTTTGGGAAATGGGAGTACAATCCGGCCTGCATTCGGGCCACTAACCTTATCTTACAAATCTGCTGCAGATACTTGGACAACCGGAATATCACTTGGGGATGTAACGGGATCCCAATCGTTTACTTCGGGTGTAGCAACAACAACAGGGACTTCAGGCGCATTTTCGTTCAATGCCGGCTCACTTACAACCGGTACAGGAGCGTATGTAAATTCAGGGTCAATAACTACCGGAGATTTAGTTCTAATTAACTCAACAGGAACAACCCTGACCACAGGCAATCTCTTAAACGTTCAGAATAACAGCTCAAGCGTATTCACGGTCGGCGCAAGCCAAATAACCTCAGCCCTTCCCCACCAGTTTACTGCAGCGGGTGATGTAACAATGGCATACGACCTTATCTTTACTAATCAAACTGCATCAACTATCGACTCTTACGGGCCTTTGACAGTCCGCGCCGGCGAAAGCTTTGAGAATAACAATTTAACTCTTACTTCCTATAACGCGGGTAATATTCTTCTTAATACCGGCACGACCGGAGGCAAAGTAGGCATCGGGGCAGGTATTACTCCGATTGGCCTTTTAACTGTTGATTCATCCGGAGTGGGAGCAAACGCAATCGGCAAAGCGGCATTTATAGTAAATCAGGCCGAAACCCAGGATATATTCTCTGCTTCTGCCTCCGGTACGCCAAGAGTTACACTGAATAATGCAGGAAACTTTGGAATTGGTACTACCACCCCCGGAAACTTATTAGATATTTTGTACGCAAGCACAGCAACAGCCGCGGCTATGATCAGAACGAGTTCAAACGCTGATACTGTAGGTCTTGCTATAAAACTTGGGCATTCAACATTGGATACCGGAGACAGATTTATTAACTTCTTAAACTCGGCCGGCACAATTATAGGTAAAGTAGCGGCAGCTACAAACACAACCGTGTCATTCACAGGTAATGGAACTGACTTGGCCGAGTACTTTGTCAAAGATGACCCAAATGCGCAATTTGCTACAGGAACAGTGATGTGTCAGGGAACGAATGGTGTTAAAGCTTGCTCAACAACAGATTCCGCAAAGATAATCGGAATAGTTTCCGATTCTCCTGTATTTTTGGGCGGCATAGAAGGTCCGAATAAAGTAATATTGGCTTTGACCGGACAGGTTCCGGTATTAATGGATCCGTCCTCACCCAACTTAAACCCCGGTGATCTAATAACCGTAAGTAATAATGGACTGGCAACAAAAGCCACAAGCGCAGGATTTGTAATTGGTAGAGCCCAACAGAACTGGACATCCGGAACCGGTGATTCTACCCGAGTAATTGTCTCAGATATTTGGGCGGACCCAACAATGTCCCTGACGGCAAGCGGAAACCTAAACGCGGTCCCTGATTCCAAAAACCCGGGTTACTCGAAATTAACCGACGGGAACGGAAATTCAATTAACATGCTTTCGGGTCTCACCAGTATCATTACAAACACGTTCTATTCTTTCCAGATAACAGTTGACACTATGTTGGTTAAAGCCGGTTTGGTATCCCCCGAGGTCCTGACGCGTGAGATCAAACCGCTGGCAGGTGAGCATGATGTAGCCATAAAAATTGGTGAAGCAACTGCATCGGGCCAGCTCTTAATTAAAAATTCGTTGGACAAAGTCGTTGCCGGAATTGACGATACGGGAAACGCCACCTTTAGCGGACAACTAAATTCCCAAAACGCCTCAATTTCAGGATCAATTCACGCAGGGACAATTTATGCCGATCAAATAGTATCAAAGGATGCCAAGTTTGGAGACACAAGCACAAATACTTTGGGCGGCATCACCCGCGATCAGATAGAAAACCTCCTTACGAGTATTCAACAGGATCAAAATCTGCAAAATCAGGCGCAAAATTGGTCAACCTCTACCGCAACAGCCTCGGCTGCGCTTAACGAATTGGATTTGAAGAACCTCTATGTAACAGGCATCACTGCTCTGGATTCATTGAGCGTAACAAATGGCGTAACAATTGGAGGCGATCTTGTAATCGCAAAGCTCACAAACAATCAGAATTCCCTGACATCTATTAACACTATCGATACTCCCCTATCCATTCAAACATCCGCGTCGCAGCCGCTTTATTTGATGGCCGGAAAAGTTAAGATAGATACAACCGGAAATGTACAGGTACTTGGAAACCTCGCGGTCGGCGGCGTACTTAGTGCCTCGGCAATAAGCATTGCCGAAGACCCGAACGCCACAACTTCGGCAA
This sequence comes from Patescibacteria group bacterium, assembly GCA_041499035.1. Lineage (GTDB taxonomy): Bacteria > Patescibacteriota > Microgenomatia > UBA8517 > UBA8517 > DATFUL01. Next base: position 981 of record JBGQJK010000001.1, on the reverse strand, counting down.
CTTTGGGGACAGTATTCCTCGATTCTCAAGCTTCTGCAGGACAGGCTAAGATTGCGAGCGGTAGCACCGAAATCACTATCAGAAACCCCAATATCAAAGCTGATTCGCTAATCTTTGTTACACCAACTTCCCCGACAAGCGACACACTATATGTAAAGAGTAAGACTAACGGAAACTCAACAATCGGCTTTAAATCGCCGGCTTCAGATGAGGTTGATTTTAACTGGTGGATAGTCAATTTGGTAAACGGCGCGAATCAATAATAGAATAACGAATATTGAATAAAAGAAATAATTAATTTTTATTTACTAATTTTCAATTTCTAATGAATTTTCAAATATTTAATTAAATGCAAAACAGCAAAACATATGATTTAGAAGAAAGGACAGCTGTATTCGGCGAAAACATAATTACCTTTTGTAAAAGCCTTGGCCAGGACGCAATTTCAAAGCCACTAATAAGTCAGATTATCAGATCGGCTACATCAATCGGCGCTAATTATATGGAAGCTAACGGTGCTAGTTCCAGAGCTGATTTTAAAAACAAAATATTTATCTGTAAAAAGGAGTCTCAAGAAACTAAACATTGGCTTCGCATGTTAAAGATAGTATTTTCAAATAGGAACGAGGAAATAACAAAACTTTGGAACGAGGCACAAGAATTAACTTTAATATTTTCTAAAATTGGTTCTAGTTTAAAGATTAATAAAATATAAATTCAATGAAAATTAAAAATTTAAAATTAATAATTTTGTGGCTATACCACTGGCTGACAAAAACCAGACTCCGGAAAATTCTGAGCTCAACTCTTGCGGCATTAATCCTTCTAACCAGCATCAAATACATATTCCTTCCGGTTGGAGTAGTAAAAGCGTCAGACGTATTTATCAAACTTGATGAAGGCTACGGGACAACCACAAGTGTTACGAATTCGACTGTCACGGCTGGAACAATTACAAATGCCTTTTGGAACACGGAGGAC